>JBFMCL010000008.1 GCA_040754395.1 Nitrospirota bacterium
TGATACACTCTGTCATATAGCCAATCATCCTTTCTTTGGTTTTGAGCCTTCGCAAACTCAATGATACCAAAGCTCTCAGGATTATTGGCTATCTTTTTTCAAAATATTTATGAATTATCTGGGCTAGGTCTTCAGGGGAGGTTTTTTGTGATAGGAATGAATCCTCGCTTGACAGAATGGGCGTAACAGGAGAAAATATTAAGGAGAGGACGGGCAATGTCAGAAGGCAATAAGAAATTGCAGACTATATCGGATGAACTGAAAGAACACCTGATTGCAGTTAAGGGGGCGTTGGAATTGCTCGATGCTTCACAGTCAGATACTGAAATGAGCGATCTTATCCTTAAGTCGATGCACAGAATGGATGCGCTTCAGAAGTTGACCGATGAGATGGTTCAGGCGCTCAGGCACTGCTTTGCCAAGATAGAAGAACTGAAGACATCAGGCAACGTGCCCAAGAATGGATAATATGCGTGAGCCTGCAGCCCCTTTCAGTTAATCCACAGGAAGTTTTTGTGTATCCATCCTGTATCTCCCCACTCGTCTCTCAATTTGTACCATTTCCCTTTTTTCTTGAGGACTTTGAAGGTATGATACTGTTTTGCAGGGCTGAATGAAGCTTTGGAATAGTTTGTACCGGGTCCGCTTCTTATATTCACTTGGGCTGTTTTCACCACAGCGCAATCATAGCTGCCGGTAAGAAGCGAACGGTGTATCCAGTTCACGTCACCATCGACATCTCCTACTGCATACCAGTCTCCGGAAAGTGAAACACCCATTTTTCTGAAAGGCATGTACTTGTAAACCTCCCAGATGATTTCATACCCGGTGCCAGGTCCGGAGCGCACGTTTGCCTTCGGTACCTTTACGCAGAGCGCGTGTGCGCATTCGAACGTGAATACGAGAAAAAGGAGAAGACATACGCGTGCAAGCGTTTTTTGTATCATTACAGCCTCCTTTGAAAGTGTCTGACGGTATCTCCCTGTTGTAAAGAGATTGCTTTTATGCCATATCACTATAAACAGCCGAAAAGGACGATTCCTGCCGAAATGACAAAGCCGGAAAATTCATGCTTATGCACATCTGAAGCAGCATAAGCATGAAAGATGCCATACGGCATTTCTCGGCAGGACTAATCCCTTCAAGGCAGAAAAGCGAGGAACCCCTTTATTTCAGTCCCAGCACATCCTGCATATCATACAGACCTGCGGGTTTGTTTCTTACCCACAGAGCTGCTCTCAATGCTCCTCTTGCAAAGGTGTCCCTGCTTGATGCCTTATGTGTGATCTCGATCCGTTCCCCAAGGCCGCCGAAGATGACTGTATGCTCTCCAACGATATCTCCTGCCCGGATAGTCTGAATTCCTATCTCCCTGTCTGTTCTCTCTCCGATAATACCTTTTCGCGAATATACTGCAACATCATCGAGATTCCGATTCAGTGCTTCAGCGATTGACTGAGCCATCTTGAGCGCGGTACCGCTGGGCGCATCTTTCTTCATCCTGTGATGTGCCTCGATAATCTCGATATCGTAGCCGGAACCGAGCACGCGTGCGACATCCTGAAGTACTTTCAGAAGGAGATTTACGCCTGTGCTCATGTTCGAGGCCATCACACAGGGGATGTTTTTTGTAAGTTCACTGACTTCTTTCATATGTTCCCTGGTAAAGCCGGTAGTGCCTATCACCATTGCCTTGCCTTTTGAGGATGCAAGATGCAGATGTTCGAGAGATGCTTCCACCGTGGTAAACGAGATGATCAGATCGACGTTGTCGATGACCGATTCTGCACCTTCTGAGAGTTTAATCCCGGTATCCCCTATGCCGACGAGTGTTCCTACATCTTTCCCGATATCCTTGTGGCCTTTTCTCTCAAATGCACCTGACAACTGAAGTCCATCGTATTCTCCGGAAAGTGCGGTTATCCTGCTTCCCATTCTTCCGGCTGCTCCTGCTACTGCTATCCTGACCATAGCGTCCTCCTTCCTTCAGATCACAACGCAATAGAATAAAAAAGGGCAAAGCAGCCCTCGTCCTTCCGATATCAAGGTGTCCTGCAATCAGCTCTACTGCAAATTGTTATTTTTTCTTCTCTTCAATTTCTGTATTCTGATTACTGCCAGAAGTTTCTTTGCCTTCTATTTTATACTCTTCTGATATCCATTTGCCAAGGTCAAGCAATTTGCACCTTTCAGAACAGAAAGGCTTCCAGGGGTTTTCCTCCCATGTAGTCTTGTTTTTGCAGACAGGACAGGCTATTTGCATTGGCTCACCGTGTGTGTTGCATTATTCTGTTCATCCTGTTTCCCGCTATGAAGTTTCCGCGTGTATAAACCGCAGGGGGAAATTGAACCCTAAGCTTCCGACACATTCTGAGACTTTTGTGCATATTTTTTCAAGTTTGATAACAGTGTGTCGGAGACAATGCCGTTTACTGTACCTGTGAGGGTTCCTATCAGGATGATCAGAGGGGCTATGAAGAGAAGTGCTTCCATATTCTGGATGAAAAGAAAGTATGCCAGGAAAAGCTGGATGGCATTATGAAAGAAAGCCCCGATGATGCTCAGGCCTACTGTACTGAAAATGCCTGGTGCCATTGACAGCGTGAATCCCATGGCTGCAGTGCTTGCGAGACCGCCGGAGATACTCAGCACAAAGGCAGGACCAAGAAAAGTTCCGGCAAATAACGAACCAAGGATGACCCGTATAAGGGTAACCATGACTGCAGCACGCATGCCGTAGAGAAGAAGTGTGATAAGAGTAATGATATTTGCAAGTCCCAGTCTCAGCCATGGAAACGGTGTAGGCAGAATGCTCTCGACCCCGTGCAGTCCCAGGGCAAACGCGGAGAGGATTGCTATACGGTAGTTACCCGGTGATTGCATCAACCTGTGTGGGATGTCTTTCATGTCTTTCTACCGTTACTACCACTTTGTTGGGAAGGCAGACCACTGACCCGCTGCTGAACCACCCCTGCCTCACACAGAGCTTGTTTCGGCAGGGGGATTCTGTGAACCGCACTCTTCCGTCTTTTATCTGGACGACTGTGATGCCTTCGGGA
The DNA here is from genome assembly GCA_040754395.1 of Nitrospirota bacterium. NCBI lineage: Bacteria > Pseudomonadati > Nitrospirota > Nitrospirota bacterium. The sequence goes on from JBFMCL010000008.1 coordinate 3,060, forward strand.
CCATGGACAGATACAAGAGTGTTTTTTTCGAAAGGCAGAAGGTAACCCGGTTTACCGTTTACTTCAATCTCCACTGTGGCATTCCTTGAAAGCGGCTCATGCATAAAGATCATGCCCGAAAGTGAAAGAAGCATAAGGACAGCGAAAAGGATCTTATCGGCAGCCGTAGTGCTGCTAATCAGATGTTTTATGCTCAATCTTTCCTCTGAGGCCATCGGTCATGGACATTGCTCCGTTGCTGTCGATGATAATTCCTTCAAAGCCCATTTTCTGAAGGAGCCGTAGGCCTTTTTGGGGGCCGAGAATAAACGCTCCGGTAGCGAATGCGTCACTGAACGCAGTTTCACCTGCTATGACACTGACACTCCGGCATCCCTGCGCAGGATACCCTGTTTCGGGATTCAGCAGATGATGATATCTCTGACCTTCCAGCATAAAGAAGCGCTCATAGTCCCCGGAGGTTGATATTGCAGTATCCCGGAGCTCGATAGCGCCTATAATTTCATCCCGGTTCTCTGCGGCTCTGGGGTTTCTGATGCCGATTCTCCAGGGCTTCCCGTCAGGCTTAAGCCCGAACGTCCTTATGTCACCTGCAACAGATACCAGTCCGGATTGTATCCCGCGTTTTTTCAGAACATCGACTGCCTTGTCCGCTGCAAACCCTTTTGCAATTCCGCCTGAGTCAACGAGCATTCCCTTTTTTCTCAATAATACCGTTGATGCCGACTTGTCAAGTATCATATCGCGGTAATTGACCAAAACAAGATTCTTCGTTATTGCCTCTTCAGGTGGCATGGTACTGCTGTGAAAATCATAAAGCACCGATACAGCACCAATTGTTGCATCGAATGCTCCCCCGGTCATTTCAGATACATAGACTGCCTTGCTGAGCAACTCAAAGACATCGGCGGATACCCTCACAGGGGATTTCCCTGCATCTTTGTTGATATGCGAGATTTCACTCTCGGGCAGATAGAGACTCAGCATTTTCTCAAGGGATTCAATTCTGTCAAATGCGGCTTCAATCGCCTTGTCAGCGTCATCGGGAGAGTCTGATACGACCGAGACCGTCACGACAGTATCCATGAGGATACGGGTTTTTCTGAAAATCCTTTCTTCATGTTGTGTACATGCGGCTGTAGACAAAAGGAGAAAAGAAAGAACAGCAAGATGACAATAAAGGAAAGGAGGAGAACTGAAGGAAAAAGCTCTGGAATTCCCGGTACTACGACTGAACATGTGACTACACTGCCCTCACCGGAATATGTCTTAAAAACTTGTTCCTGAGGAAACGTCCGGTATGGGAATCCGTATTCGCGATGATTTCTTCGGGTGTTCCTTCGGCAATCACTCTTCCCCCTTCGTCACCACCTTCAGGTCCAAGGTCGATGATATGATCGGCTGATTTTATCACATCAAGATTGTGTTCTATGATGATGACTGTATTGCCGGCATCAACAAGACTGTTTATGACGTTGAGCAGTTTCTGTATGTCAACAAAATGAAGTCCGGTAGTGGGTTCATCGAGAATATAGAGTGTTCTGCCGGTGGACTTTTTCCCGAGTTCCTTTGAGAGTCTCACGCGCTGTGCCTCCCCGCCGGAAAGGGTTGACGCCGGCTGACCGAGCTGCAGATATCCGAGCCCCACATCTTCAAGCACTTCCAGTTTTTGCCGTATCGAAGGGAAAGACGAGAAAAACTCGAGTGCCTCTGAGATAGTCATATCAAGCACTTCTGCAATATTTCTGCGCCTGAAGCTGATGTCGAGAGTTTCTTTGTTGTAACGTTTTCCCTTGCACGTTTCACAAGGGATATAGACGTCCGGAAGGAAATGCATTTCAACCTTAACGAGCCCGTCTCCCCCGCATGCGTCACACCTGCCTCCCGGGAGATTGAAACTGAAGCGGGAGGGAGAATACCCACGAATTTTTGCGTCAGGAACCTGTGCAAACAGCTCCCTGATCAGAGAGAATATTCCCGTGTATGTTGCAGGGTTGGATCTCGGTGTTTTCCCCAGCGGGGACTGATCGACGCTTATAACGCGGTCTATCTTGCGCATTCCGGTCATTTCCTGGTGCCTGCCCGGAGATACGCTGCTTTTATAGAGTTCCCTGCAAAGTGCCTTGTACAGTATTTCGTATACAAGGGTGCTTTTGCCTGAACCTGAGACGCCTGTAACACAGGTGAAGATACCGAGCGGGATAGATACATCAATATTCTTGAGATTGAATTCCCGGGCTCCGGTGATTTTCAGAGAATCTGCGTGAGTTCTCCGAAGGGAAGAAATCAGTATTGATGCTGCTCCGCTCAGATATTGCCCTGTAATGGAACGTTCATTATTCTCGATCTCCTGAGGGCTGCCTGAGGCGATGACCCATCCTCCACGGAGTCCGGCACCGGGTCCCATGTCAATAATATGGTCAGCCCATCGTATCGTATCTTCGTCGTGCTCAACCACTATGACAGTGTTGCCCTCGTCCCTTATCGACGACAGACTTTCAAGAAGCTTGATACAGTCTCTCGGATGCATCCCAATGCTCGGTTCATCAAGAATATAGAGAACCCCGGTCAGGGAGGACCCGAGTTGTGTGGCAAGCCTGATTCGCTGTGCTTCACCGCCTGAAAGCGTAAGAGAGGACCTGTCCAGCGTGAGATAACCAAGGCCGACTTTTTCAATGAAACTGAGCCTGTCCTTGACTTCTCTGAGAACGCGTGATGCTATTGTCTGTTCTCTTTCAGTCAGGTCGAGAGTATGAATAAAGACACGTGCATCTTTCACGGACTGTGCCGCGAATTCACCGATATTCATGTCCTGAATCCTGATGCTTAATGCCTCTTTCCGCAGCCTGAGGCCGTTACATGCCCTGCAGTATCTGTATTCTTCGAGTTCTGTGGAATTCTCCTCGATATTTTCGAGTCCAAGCCCGTTGCAGTGCGGGCAGGCTCCCTGCCTGCTGTTGAATGAGAAAAACATAGGAGTAATCTCCGGATAGCTGATTCCGCATTGAGCACAGACCGAGGCTTTCGAAAACATGATATCCCTGTTTCCCGCCAGAAGATTGATTACGACTATCTCTGAATACCCCAGAGCAGTCTGAATAGCTTCCCTGATCTGACGTTCAATGCCCGGTTTTATGATAAGCCTGTCGATAACAATCTCGATCGTATGACGTTTGTGTTTGCTCAGGACGATATCCTGGGTCAGATCGACTATCTCGCCGTCTATTCTTGCCCTTATGAAGCCTTCACGGCGCATCTCCTGCAATTCCTTTTTATATTCACCTTTTCGTTCCCGCACGACAGAAGCAAGTATCTGTATCCTGCTCCCTTCAGGAAGGGACATTACCGACGCAAGAATGCTCTCGGAGTCCTGCTTGGTAATGACGGAACCGCAATTATAGCAATACTGCTTCCCTATACGTGTAAAAAGGACGCGCATATAATCGTAGATTTCTGTTATGGTTCCCACGGTCGACCGTGGGCTTTTGTTCACAGTCTTCTGATCGATGGAAATAGAGGGGGAAAGGCCTTCGATATAATCAACGTCGGGTTTGCGAAGCTGTTCAATGAACTGTCTGGCATAGGCAGAGAGGCTTTCAACATAACGTCTCTGTCCTTCAGCATATATGGTATCAATAGCGAGGGAGGATTTTCCGGAGCCGGAAGGCCCGGTGATGACCGTGAGGGTCTCCCGGGGGATGGAGAGATCGATATTCTTGAGATTGTGTTCCCTTGCGCCCTTAATGACGATAGAATCCTGCATAGATTATCTTTTCAGTATAACATACACGCAGTTCCGGGCATTTCGTCTCTGTGAGAGAAGCCGCATGTTGACATATGTGCAATCTTTTTTCGAGCCGAGTGAATTAGTATTTTGAACGGAGAATGTTGTAATATATTTTATGAAAAAAGCAGTTGCGGTGATATTCCTCGTGCTTTTTCCGGCATTGTGCTATGCTCAGCCTTCAATCGTCTTCGAAGAAGAAGTGTTCGATGCGGGAACAGTCGAGGCCGGGAGTGCAATAGAACATATTTATGTTTTTTCGAACTCCGGGGATCAGGACCTCATTATCGATAAAATAATTCCTTCCTGAGGGTGTACCGCTGCCGTGGCCAGTTCAGGCCGGCTTACCCCTGGGGAAAAGGGACAGATTGCTGCAAAGCTTGACACAGTCGGAAGAGCCGGTTCTGTATCAAAGAGTATCCGGGTTTTTTCGAACGACCCCCTGAGGCCTTCTGTTTCACTGCTGCTCAAAGCGTTCATAAGGCAGTGAAACGTTACACTGTATCTTTTTTTCTTGTCCTTGTGCTCGCCGTTGTGTGCTGTCCGTTTCTCAGTGCATTGACCAAATCCGACCCCTACCTGTCCAGTCGCCGCGCCATGATAAGGAATGACATCGGAGGCAGGGGGATAAAGGATCAAAAGGTTCTTGAAGCCATGGAAAAAGTGCCACGTCACCTTTTCGTACCTGAGAAACTCAGGCAGAAGGCTTATGCGGATCACCCGCTCCCGATCGGTGAGGGGCAGACGATATCACAGCCGTATGTGGTAGCCCTGATGACAGAGGCGCTTCAGGTAAAAAAGGATGACAGGATACTAGAAATAGGCACTGGCTCAGGCTATCAGGCAGCGGTGCTTGCGGTACTGGCAAAAGAGGTATTCAGCATCGAAATACGGGGATCTCTTGCCCGGTCGGCAACAAAACTGCTCAGGGATATCGGCTATCTGAATGTAAAAGTGAAACATGCTGACGGCTATTTCGGATGGGAAGAATATGCGCCCTACGATGCGATTATCATCACTGCTGCAGCAAACCACATACCGCCGCCGCTGATCAGGCAGCTGAAGGAAGGCGGAACGCTTATTCTCCCTCTCGGAAGTACGGTATATTATCAGACTCTGACGATCGCGAGGAAGAAAAAAGGCGAACTTGTATTGGAACAGATGGGCCCAGTTGCGTTTGTCCCAATGACAGGGGAGGTTGCAAAGAGGAGATAACGGAACATTTCTCACAGACATCAGCCGGTTTTTTTCAGAAACATCCTCAGCATAAGAAATGCAGCTGCATATGACAAGGCCCCTGTCAGGATGACGATTTTAAACCCTGCTTCAATTGCCAGCAGAATCGTAAGAATCGGCGCAAGCACCGAGAGGCATCCGTTTATGGCCCATGCCCAAGGGATCAGGTATTCGTTTCTCTTCCCGAGGATATGAAGGCCTGCAGGAAAAGGTATCCCCATCAGCATCCCCGGAGGCATTAACAGAAGAAATACCAGGAAAACCTTGACTATAACCGGATACGGGAGAATGCTGTCGGATAATGCGGGCAGCGCCAGGCTGTAAATGACGGCTATGACCGGAATTGCGATGAGGGTGGAAGGACGTCTCATTTCAGGAATTTTATGGCTCAGGAGGCTTCCTGTGCCCGAACTGATCAGTATCGAGGTGAGAACAGTTGCGGCTGCATACGGGGGATACTCAAGCGGCAATATCATTTTTTGTATCAATGATATTTCAATAAACATGAACCCTATGCCGAGAAGTCCGAAATAGGGAAGAAAAAATACACCGTCAGAGAATCCTTCAATCCTGCCTTTATTCGGGTGAGTCAGTGTGTTTCCGTTTCTGTATTTTAACGAAAACACGGGCAATAGAATCAGCACAAAGCTTAGCAACAGTACCTGAATGAAGACAACGGGAAGAATATATCCTTCCTCAACAAAGAATTGCCATTTCCCCCCCATGGCATGGTAGATCTCCCTGAATTTATCGAGTCTCAGATAATAATTGAAAAAAGGACTGTCATCGTACACAGGGGATACCTCAAATATATAGGATCTGGCAAACTTCGTGCGGGTATCCTGATCAAGGAGGTTCATGAAGGCGGAGGAGTAAGAATCATCCGGCATCTTCACGTAGATGTTCGTCTCTTCCTCGGAAATGCCGGGATAATAGACAAGATCGAACCTTCTTTCCTCTGAGAATCTCTTCAGTTTCAGGATATCTGCGCGTGAGAATGCTGAGTTCTTAATCAGAATGCATATGCTTCCCCAGCTTCGGATGGCTGCAACGTGCTTATTACTGTCTTTCTGACCGAGTTCTTCCATTGCTCTGACTGCAGTGTTTACCAGTCTCAGCTCCGTGCGGGGTGGCGGTATTATGAACAGACTGATGCTCAACACCCCGTCGCGGGTGAGATGAGACAGATATTCCCTGAATGCCTCAACCGTGAAACGGTAATCCTCAGAGATGCCGAAAGCCCCTGAAGGGGAGGTGCCGGTAAGAGGGATATCGATAATATCGAAAAGACGGTCATCCTGCTTCAGCCATGCTCTTCCAAGCCCTGTCCATATGTGTTCCTTCAGCATTCCGCCCGAAAATCTGTCGAAATCCCTTCTGATGATTTCCGCAAAAAGCGCATTGCTTTCTGTGTTCACCACATCTTTGTATCCCCAGTATTCTGCAACGAGCGCCTGCAGGCCTCCTCCCGAGTCGAGTATCAGCACCTTTTTCCCTGTGAAGGAACCGCCCGGTCTTTCGTTTCCCGCAAGGTCTGGAGAGTCATGACCCTTCATTGCATAAGGAAGGGAGGAAGGAAGATATTTCAGGAATTCAAGGGAGGCTTCATTGTCGTATTTTGTTATTGCAGTGACGTTCCCTCCGTCGAAGGAAACGCCAAGCTGTTCCGGCAGTGTCCCCAGATATCGCAGACTGAGGCCTGGCGCAAAACGCGCTGCAGGACTCCTGAATACATCTATCCGGGAATACGGACTGAGATATGTTGAGAGGTGCTCGGCCCCGGGGTGACTCAGGGACTGCTGAAGGCCCTTGTAGGGGGAAATTCTTATTTCGGTGAAAGAAGGAGAAACAACAAAAACCACAATGCATGCAGGGACAAGCAGCGACGAAATGCATTTCAGGTACTTGCCGCCGTTGAGAAATGCTGCAATGAATGCTGCAGAAGCAAGGAGAAAGACAACCCGGTCAGGTGAGAAAAACGTGAGAAGGCCTAGTATTCCGAGACACCCCATGCCTGCGCCAAGCAGGTCGGCGCCGTAAAGAAGGCTGCTTCTGCTGCTGAAAGATGACAAGGCCGTTGCGATGACCAGACCAGAGAAGAAAAACGGGACAGACAGGATGAGGTAGTACCCTGCAACATAGAAAATATGGGAACGTGACCACATGAGCTTCACAGGGTCAAACGGTATACGGTTTGCGATAGTGTAGCTTATGGCTATGGCGATACCGAGCAGAAGGCAATAGATACCGATGCGGGATGGTTTTTTCAGTCCGGGATACAGAGAGAGCGCTGTACCGCTGGCTCCGATACCGAGCATCGCGATGCTGATGACCATAAAAGCAAAGTGATACCAGAGTGAAATGGAAAAAATCCGTGTAAGGGCTATTTCATAGGCAAGGCTCGAGAAAGAACAGACAAGCACGGAGAAATATATTTTTTTTGATATGTTCATCCCTTAGGAAGATTATAGCCAAAAGAAAAGAGTTTTTTGCCTGCGGTTGCAGTAAAATACATTATGTCTTTCAGGGAAAGCTGCCCGGGCAGCAGGGAAATAAAAACACCGTATCCGGAAGAAATTACCTGTTTCTGGTGTGATACCATCTCGGAGATATGGTCAGATGAGGCAGAAATTGTATGCAAGGGATGCAGCAGGACCATTGCAAGGGATATGAACCCCACATGCATTGAATGGTGTCCGGCGGCCAAAGAGTGTCTAGGTAGCGAGAAATATGAGAGGCTCATGAGAAATCTGAAGAAACAGGAGGAAAATTCATCATGAGGTATGCAGCAGTTATCATTGCCGTAATGGTTTTGTGTTCCTTTTCAGGGATATGTACTGCACAGTCCTCTGAACAGAAGGAAAAAGATGCACAGGAAACCGCGCTGCGATGGCTGAAACTGGTGGACGAAGGAAAATACGGAGAAAGCTGGGAAACTGCTGCGCAATTATTCAAATCGGCTGTTCCGGGAGAACAGTGGAAAATGTCGCTGAATTCAGCAAGAAAGCCCCTTGGCAGGACCCTCGCAAGGAAACTTGTGTCAAGCCAATACAGTACCGAACTTCCAGGAGCCCCTGACGGTGAATACGTCGTTCTCCGATATGAGACCTCATTTGAAAACAAGAAGTCAGCTGTTGAAACGGTAACTCCAATGAAGGACAAGGATGGAAAATGGAGAGTGTCAGGGTATTACATTAAATAGAACGTCCTCAGACGCATCATATGCATAACATTACACGGTTTTTTTCCTACACACAGAGTTCATCTGCTTCTCTCTTGAGGTTCAGGGCGGTTCCGGCGTCAATTCCGCTTCTCCCCAAAAAGGCTTTTTCGTCCAGATCAGCAATATCTTTGGCAAGGATGATATTGTTCCGGAAAAGGGTTTCAATCGAGTTCTTTCTGATGGATGAGAGGATAGTTACCGGATAAAGCCTCCTGTTTTCGATCATTTTCTCAAGGCTTTCTTTTTCAGGGTATTTCCAGCTTACTATTTTCAATCCCACACATTCAGCGTATTTTATCGCATCGCTGCTGCAACGGGTATTGGTTACGAGCCAACCCTCCTTGATGATGAGGCGTTGCTCGGGAGATGACTCATACGCCTTTCTGATATCATTGAATCTCGAATTGACATAGAGCGCGATTTTCACATCGGTCGGGACGCCGCCGTTGCTGCGATACTTGCATTCGATGACGAAACCCCTGTTTTCCTTCACCGCAAGGACATCAATTTCGTGTGAGACACAGTATCCGCGGAGTATGCGGTTTACCTCAACGGAATACCCGTATTCCTTCAGTATCCTGCCGAAATATTTCTCGAACTGGTACCCTGAAGGACCCAGTGCATAGATCGCCTTTTTTATGGAATACCTCATGTCAGAGACACGGTTGTACTGTTTCAGGAGTCTTTTTGCCAACCTGAAGATATGTTTGGTATGGGACGCAGGACTCAGCTGATTTTCGACCTTTTCAGCGATTTCCTGCGCAATGCTCTCGGATGCCCCTGAACGGACAAGGGAATCGACGAGCTTTGTGATGTCGAATTCCTCGGATTTGCCTGATGCCTTAATGATCTGTAACGACATGAGTAGATTTTATCATATGAAGCAGTCATATGCGCGGAATCCGGGTACTTTTTTCTTCATACATGTTATTTCCTGCTGTAGAACCGTTTTTCCGGAAGTACGCTGTGCTGCTGGTACCAGATATCAATTTCGCTCTTTCTGAACCTGAGCTGTCCCTTGATTTTGACATGCGGTATTTCATTTGATCGGGTGAGATCGTAAATCCATTTTGTTGATACCTTCAGATAGTATGCCAGACTTCTGACGTTGAATATCTCGTCTTTTTCTGTTTTTCCTTTCTCCTCAGCAGCAAGAAGCGGCTTCAGTTTTTCGATCACCCGATCAGCGATCATATCCAGTATCTCGGGAGATATGTCTATTTCAATTTTCATCCTGCTCCGCCATTATGCACATATTATCATAATCCGGATAACGGGTATCAGCAGATATTGTCATGCAATTTCGAATGTATGTGCATAAGGACCGCGATCGAATCCCAGAGAGGCACATATGATCAGGACAGCTTCATAAATCCCTTGCTGATCATAATATCTCTTATTTTCTCAATATGCGCCTTTTCTTCGCCGAGTATTCTCTTCAGGAAAGAACTGGAACGCGAGCCCGACAGATGCGCTATTACATCGTTCGTAAACGTTTCTACCATGGTCTCTTCGAGTTTCAGCGCAAGCCTGCATGCTTCCTCGAAAGAGACCGGATTGAACTGGACGTGACTGTGTATGTTGTCGGCAAATTGTAACGTTTTTTCTATCAGCGGAACGGTTACGGGAAGGTCATGGACCTTCAGTCCGTTGAACAGTCCCTGAGACCCTGCATCAGCCAGAAACGATGAATGACCGATTTCATCATTGTACAAGTCTTCCCAGAAGGCTTTCTCTTCAGGAAACGCCCGCATGAAATTGCTGTATATCGAAGCTGCTGCCCTTTCGATTGCGATGCATCCTTTTATCAGGGTATGTATTTCCATATTCGGCCTTATTTAGGATTATATAGTAAATCAGGTGCTTAATCTAGAGATATTCGTTCCGTGCTGCAAGTCCGGAAAAACTGTGTGCCGGGAATGAAAAATTGTGGCAATTTACTCCAGTTTAAGCCATTATGTATGGTAAGCCTCAGGATTTGATACACAGCGTCCTGCCCTGAAGTGCAGCAACCTGACAGACTGGAGGTATCTGATGCAGAGAGAAAAGCCTGACAGACATGCGGACATTCTTCTGACTAACGGAATGGTCCTCACCATGGATTCTGATAATCGTATCATTGAAAACGGCGCAGTTGCCATAGAAAAGGATACAATTGCCGCAGTGGGAAATGCAGATGACATGGGAGCATGGACGTCATCACGCATTATTGACGCGGGTGGCGGAATCATCATGCCCGGACTGATAAACACCCATACCCATGCAGCAATGACGCTGTTCAGAGGGATTGCTGACGACCTTCCTCTCATGGATTGGCTGAATCATCATATATTTCCTGCCGAAGCCAGGCTCGACCGCCGTAAAGTCGGGTATGGTACAAAACTGGCGTGCGCGGAAATGATATTGTCGGGAACAACCTGCTTTTGCGACATGTACCTTTTTGAAGACGCGGTTGCAGATGCTGCGAGTGAAGCAGGCATGAGGGCGGTGGTGGGAGAGGTTCTCTATGACTTTCCCTCACCTCACTATGGTCCGATCGGACAGGGATTTGCGTTCACCAGGCAGCTTATTGAACGATGGAAAGGCGATCCCTTAATCGTTATTGCAGTTGAGCCGCACTCGCCCTATCTGTGCGCGCCTGAACTGCTGCAGACGGCTGCGTCCATCGCGCACGAACACAATCTCCCTCTCATCATGCATGTTTCCGAGACAATGAGCGAAATCTCCATTATGAAGGAACGGTACGGAAAGACCCCGGTTCAATACCTTGCAGATCTCGGCATACTGTCTCCCAATCTGCTGGCCTGCCACTGTGTTTTTCTCACCGATGCAGATATCTCTCTTTTGCATGCATACGGGGTTAAGGTTTCCCATAACCCGGAAAGCAATATGAAGCTTGCATCCGGCATTGCACCGGTTCCTGCCCTGTTGAGAAAAGGCGTTTGTGTAGGGCTTGGGACTGACGGATGCTCAAGCAACAATAATCTTGACCTGTTCCTTGAAATGGATACTGCTGCAAAGCTTCATAAAGTGGATACGTCTGATCCCACAGTCATGAACTCACGAACAGTGCTGAGAATGTCCACCATAGACGGCGCAAGAGCACTCGGACTGGAAGAGGTAACCGGTTCTCTGGAACCGGGGAAAAAAGCAGATATCATTGTCATGAACACCGCCAAACCGCATCTGACGCCAATGTATCATCCTGAATCGCACATGGTCTATGCTGCAAAGGGCAGCGATGTTGAGATGTCCGTGATTAACGGCAAAGTGGTGATGGAGAAAGGCAGACTGCTCACCATTGATATTGATGAAGTGATGGAGGAAGTCAACTGGATTGCGAAGGAAATCAGCAATGGACGATAGCGGATCTTCTTTTCCTGAAAACTCCCGGAAGACGGGTTATTTTCCCGAATGCAGCATTATCGTTACCGGTCCGTCATTGACCAGATGCACCTGCATGAATGCCCCGAAATCACCTGTTGCGGTTCTGATTCCCTCTGCCCTCAGCTTCTCGGTGAATTTCAGGTAGAGTTCCTTTGCCTTCTCAGGGTCCTCGGCATTGTCAAAGGAAGGACGGTTGCCTTTCCGGCAATATGCAGCAAGGGTAAACTGGGAGACTACGAGCAATTCTCCTTTTATGTCCCGAATTGAGAGGTGCATTTTTTTCTGACCGTCCTCGAAAATCCTGAGATTGGAAACTTTCTTTGCGAGATACTCAATCTCTGATGCTGAATCGCCTTTTTCGACTCCGAGAAAGACCAGGATGCCTTTCCCGATCTCCGAAACGGGAATGCCGTTCACCTCGACCCTCGCGTGAGAGACACGTTGCAGTAATGCCTTCATTGCACAATAATTACCCTTATTGCCATGGTGTACAGGCAGTTCCCATCCTTACATGCGGGGCAAGGAATAGTTAATACCACAGCATGGCTTCAAAATCAGAAGTCGGTACAGGAATTGTGATATGTCCTCTCCACGGACAGCGCTCTATTTCTTCACCATTTTTTGTCACTGAAACATGGAGGCTTATTTCTTCTTTTTCCCGCGCGTCAAGATCACTGAAATGAATACCTATCTCGAAGACGTCCTGAACCGCAATATCGGTAATGTCCTTTCGTTTTTGCCATTCACCGTCAGTCTTCAGGAAGAACTCTGCACGGAGTTTAGGTTTGAAAGAAATTTCAATTTTCATCTGTGACTGCTTGAGCAGATGGAGCGATATCTTTGTCCCGTCAGGAAATTCATGAAAAGGGATTGCAGGGTCGAGCCTCAAAAACAGGGTATCCTTGTTAAACCCGTAATAGAGAAACGAAAGGATGCTTTCTGACTTGTGCATGCTTCCTCCCGACTTTCTTGTCTCGACACGGGCCCCCTGATACCATTCATAATAGCTTGTCACAAGCCCGTCGATTCTTGGTTCAATGAAACCCCTGATCGCGACAGAAGGTGAGACGCTCCTGTCTTCTCGCAGTACCGGGATGAAGAGATGCGGAGGTATTTCTTTTCCGAGCGCGGTATAGACATTCATCAGGTTCATTCTGAAAAGCTCATCAAAATCCTTCTGTGTCTCCGTGGTGTGTTCATCTCCGTACCACCAGTTCCAGTCACTCCCCTCAGCGATATAGAGAGACTTCCATGCGGCTGAAGTATCTGTTGCAGGATACGCGTTTTCAAATGCGCTCAGTTCGTGTCTCGTCTCGGTCAGATAGTCCCATGCGGTATTGTCTTCTTCATGACCGATCCATATGCCGAAATTGGCGTAAATCCACGAACCGGTATGAAGTTTAAGCAGTGGGTCTCCCGGCCCGAATTCCATGAGAAATTCCGAAACCGTGGTCATTTTGAGATGCTTTTCACGGGAAAGTCCCTCATAGAGATGTCTGAGAAAATCACTGCCGTCGTTTCCGTAGTATTCCCATGCATTTTCTCCGTCCAGAATAACGGAAACCAGGTGAGGCTTGTGGTCGGCAACAGAAGAGCGGATACGAAGAAACCTGGCGATGAGGTCATCTGCCGCCTTTTTGGGGTCCCATTTGGAATACATAAATCCTATCAGATCCGATAGTTCATGGTCCCTGAATATGACCGAAACATCTTCATACTGGTAGGGTTTGTAAAGGATATCGGGTGCCAGAAGATTCCTCGATGAATCCCTGAGCTGTTTTTCAAGTGAGATTGACAGGATGTCCTCATCGGTTCCTATCCACTGTATTCCCTCCTGCGCAACCAGTTTCAGGACCTCCGGACTGACTGAACCCTCTGACGGCCACATGCCGGAAGGCCTGACCCCGAAAGTCTTTTCGAAAAAATCAATTCCCATCCTGATCTGTTTCAGCGCATCTTCCGGATGGGCAAATCTTCTTTGAGGGAGCCTGATATCAGGCAGCGCGATCCTTGCAGAATTCGTGTCGCACAGCAACGGGAGAATCGGATGATAGAAGGGAGAGACGGAAAGCTCTATCTGTCCTTTTCCGAGAGCTTCTGCATATGCGGGAATGATCTGTTTGAGTATGTCAAGCTGCCGCGAAACGAGGAAATTCTTGTCTTCCTCCGAGAAATCCTTTCCTTTTTCCACAAGAGACGCAAGGAACGGATCCTGTTGCCTGAATAGCGGGTCGATCCAGCTAAGGTTAAAGAGTACCTGAAGGTCAAGAAAATCATTACGGCTGAAGTAATTGATCATCCTTGCAAGATCGCTTCTGATGAGGCGCATGCCTCTTTTCATAAGCAGTTCATGGTACCGTGCAAACGGTTTGATCATGTTGTCCCAATTTGCCAGAAAGAAATTTTCGAGCAGGAAGATTCTGTCGTCGGTATCCAGATCAGACGCATTTTTCAGAGTCAGTTCAAGATAGCGGTCATGAGCGTTATTGCGAGTGTAATCGATGAGCTGTTCAAGAAGGGACGGAGTATAATTGAATGTCTGCCTTATCTCAGGAAATTCAAGCTGGATTTTGAGCATGTCGAGGTAATCCTTTGTCCCGTGGAGCCGAACCCAGGGAAGACGGTATGAACCTGTTTGCGGGTCCTTATAGAACGGCTGGTGCATATGCCAGAGAAAGGCGATATGCAGCGGGCTATCTTTCATACTGGAAGATGTATTCGTCCGGTTTTGCGAGACCGAAATCCTCACGCGCGTGTTTTTCTTTGTAAAAGGGGTCTTCTTTCAGCAGTTTTATATGTGATTTGATCTGTGCATTCTCACTTTCTATCTCCTGGATCTGCGCTTCGAGAAGGACTTTTTTCTTGTGGATTTCACGGTAGCGGAGAAGTCCCATATCGCCGAAGATAAGACTGCTGAGGATATAGAGAAAACTGAGAAGGAAGATCGTGAAGAATATCAGTTTCCTTTTTTTCCTCTCGGAAGCTACCTGTTTTCTTAAAAGATTGACCGGTGCAGCCATTATGTTACATTATAAAAAGAATCTCTTCCTTTGTATACCGCAGAATGCGCAAGCTCTTCTTCGATTCTCAGCAGCCTGTTGTATTTTGCGATGCGTTCGCTTCTTGCCAGAGACCCCGTTTTGATGAACCCTGTATTGCATGCGACAGCAAGGTCAGCAATGGTAGTGTCTTCGGTTTCCCCCGACCGGTGTGAAATCACTGCCGTATAATTTGCCTTTTTTGCCATTTCGATAGCATCCAGGGTTTCGGTAAGGGTGCCGATCTGGTTCAGTTTGATAAGGATTGAATTTGCAATTCCTCCGGATATCCCTTTCCGCAATATCTGTGTATTGGTTACGAAAATGTCATCTCCCACAAGCTGTATTCCTCTGCCCAGCTTCTGCGTGAGCGTTTTCCATCCCTCCCAGTCGTTTTCCGCAAGACCGTCTTCAATGGAAAGGACAGGGTATTTTGCCGTGATATCCTCATAGTAAGCGATCATCTCATCTGACGACTTGTGAATGCCTTCAAACCTGTACGTATTGTTTTCGAAAAACTCGGATGCAGCGACATCGAGCGCAAGGAAGACGTCCTTGCCGGAAGAGTATCCTGATTTTTCAATTGCCTCCAGAATAAGGGATATTGCCTCTTCGTGGGTTGAAAGATCAGGGGCAAAACCTCCTTCATCTCCGATAGCGGTGTTCAGCCCCTTTTTCTTGAGAATGCCCTTAAGGGAATGAAAAATCTCTGATCCAGCCCTGAGTGCCTCGGCGAAATTCCCGAGGCCGGCGGGAACGATCATGAACTCCTGGATATCAAGATTGTTGTCAGCATGGGCTCCTCCGTTAAGAATGTTCATCATGGGTACGGGGAGTTCCTTGGCATTGCACCCGCCGATATATCTGTAGAGAGGCATTCCTGCCTCAAGCGATGTTGCTTTGCAAATGGCAAGTGAAACGCCGAGTATCGCGTTTGCTCCCAGTCTGCTTTTGTTCTCTGTGCCATCAAGGCGTATGAGAAGATTGTCCAGATACACCTGATCTTCTGATTCAAGTCCCAGTAGTTTCGGCATGATCTCTTCATGGATATTTCTGACCGCGTTCCGGACACCCTTGCCATGAAAACGGCTTCCGCCATCCCTGAGTTCGAGGGCTTCCCTCTGGCCTGTTGACGCTCCCGACGGGACAGCAGCGTGGCCAAGCGCGCCGGTCTCAAGGAGCACATCAACCTCGATTGTCGGATTCCCCCTTGAATCAATGATCTCTCTTGCAGCGATGTCGATTATCTCTCCCATCAGACCCTCCTGTTATAGATATTGTTTCAGCATTTCTTCTGCCCGTACCACATCCATCGGCTTGTCTTTCAGTTCAGCCCTATCAGAGATATGCCTGAGCGTTGTCTCTAAAAATATCTTAAAATTGTGAATCTTTTCAAGGATTTTCTCATGTGGTGGTGCTTTATGGGAAAAAATCATGCTGAAGAAATATGAGAATTCCTCATAGTCGTCATACCGCAGCATTTTGAACGTGAAACTTTCAAAATAGCGCATGAATGATTTCAGTTTTTCGAGGATGTCCGGTAGTTGTTCAGGGCGCCCCGCCCTCTCTTCGATGACGGATAAAAACCTGTTCAGCACATAGATGTCCTCTTTCAGCTTAACAGACTGATTCACCCGTGTTGTGTAATTACAGAATATGCCCTCGCCCTGTATCCGTGGCCTGAAGAATTGTGTAAGCTGGACAATGCTCTGTTCCGTGAGGTTTTTGAGAATGCCTGTGCTGTTTTCGATTTTTCCCCTGAAGTGCTGAGAGGTCTTTTTGTGCATGATGCCTTTCAGCTCCTGCAGGTAGACCCTTTTCATTTCCATCGAAAACTGATAGGAAAGTGAATTCAGGAGGTCTCTGAGATCTGTATTTTTACTGCTTTCTCCTGTCTTTCTCACGAAAGTGTGGAACATGGTGATTTCAGACCTCAGCAGGATAAGTATCAGCAGTGATGCATGAAGTGATACCCTGTGCTGAGAAGTGATGTCGATATGGCCGACGTATCGGAGAAAACGGAAAAGATAGATGTAAAGGAGGGAAACGCTTTTCTTGATCTTCGGATCCCTGATGGATTTCACGATGTTGGCAATTTCTGCATTTTCTATAATATCAAAATCAGGGTTGATGTCCTTTCTGAAGGGATTAAGGTAGGTATTCTCCCTGATTTCCCTGCTTATAAGCTGACCGATGTTTTTGAAACTGAGATACGATATTTGCTTCGTTTTGAGAAGGTCTGTGACGATACCCTTCAGGTTTATGAACAGATCATACAGAAGATACATCCCCTTTTCCGGAGAGTCCTGTCTGTAGAGATTCCCGCGGAACACATCCCTTGAATGACCGCTGAGAAATTTTGTCTCGGTAAATTTCTGAAACCAGTATGCATTTTTATTGCTTTCGGGAATGACGACTTCAAGGATTGCAAGCATTCTGAATATGACATCCCTTACGGCAATCAGTTCATTGTGGAAATTCCTTGAGGTAAGATCTTCTCCGGCAGAGGGAAGGTACTCGACATGAAAAAATCTTTCCATTGACCTGAGAAGCACATCGAGTTCCGAATAGTGTTCCCTGTGAGCTTTTCTTGAGGCATCGAACCAGGTGTCTGTTTTTTCATGAGCATTCATTTCCGAATGACGTGTATCGCTTCCTTATGGACATCTGCAGCAGCCTCCATAAGCACTTCTGAAAGTGTGGGATGAGCGTGTATCGTGTCAGCAATATCTCTTGTCCTGAGCCCCATCCTGACAGCGAGTGCAGCTTCATGAATGAGATCCGAGGCATGAGGGCCAATGATGTGGACACCGAGTATCCTGTCCGACTGTGCATCGGCCACTACCTTGACCAGACCTTCGATCTCGCCTGTGGTATGTGATTTGGCCAAAGCTCTGAATTCCATATGCCCTGTTCTGACTTTTATTCCTTTTTCCTCGGCCTGATATTCCCTGAGACCGACGGAAGCGACCTCCGGTGAGGTAAATATAGCGTTCGGAACGCTGGCATAGTCGATTCTTTCGTTCCCGCCCATGATGTTCTTCACCGCAGTGATGCCTTCTGCTGAGGCTACATGGGCAAGCAGAAGCCCGCCGACCACGTCACCCACTGCATATACAGACGGAACATTTGTTTCCATTCTCTCGTTTACCGCAATCTCTCCGCAAGGACCCTTTGAGACCCCGGCTTCTTCGAGACCGATGTCTTCGCTGTTGAACAACCTGCCTGCGGACACCAGCACTTTTTCGGCTGATATCTTCCTGCCGTCGGCAAAAGAAATATGAATTCCGTCCTCTTTCACATCAACCTTTTCCGCCTTGATATTTGTCAGCAGGGTAATCTTTTTCTTTCTGAATTCCCGCTCGAGTATTTTGGAGATCTCGGTATCCTCTGTTGACAATGCTCTCGGGAGCATCTCGACAATCGTCACATCAGCCCCAAGCGCGCTGAAAATGCATGCGAACTCGCAGCCGATTACTCCCGCTCCCACGACAATAAGGCTTTTCGGTATTTCTGTGAGCATCAGGGCATGATCGCTCGAAAGTATTCTCTGTCCGTCAAACGGAAGGTAGGGTATCTGCAGAGGCTTCGAACCAGTTGCAATGATTACGCTGTCAGCATCGATTCTTTCTCGCTGCCCGTCCCTGAGGGTCACCGAGATCTCGCGGGGAGAGGTCAGCATACCATGTCCCTCTTTGAGGACAATGCCCCGGCTGCTGAAAAGGCTTTTTATTCCCTTGATCTGGGTATTGACGATTCTGTTCTTTCTGGAGATAATCCTGGAAAAGTCGGGAACGGCTTCTCCCCGCAGTTCGATGCCGTAACTCTCGAATTTGCTGGCCTTGCCTGCCATTTCGGCAGAGGCAACAAGGGCTTTTGTCGGGATACACCCCCAGTTAAGGCAGGTGCCGCCAACTTCGGTCTTCTCGATTACAGTTACCTGAGCGCCAAGCTGGGCGGCCTTAATCGCTGCAACATATCCACCGGGTCCTGAACCGAGGACCGAGATCCTCATTTTGCTTCTTCTTCGACATATTTGAGGTATTCCGATGAATCCATCAGATCTTCAAGTTCAGAGGTGTCATCGAGCTCAATTATGGCTATCCAGCCTTTGCCGTAAGGGTCTTCATTGATGATCTCCGGGGATTCGGAGAGATCCTCATTCACTTCGACAATCCTTCCGGTTACCGGAGCGATGAGCGATGAAGTCGCTTTTGTTGACTCTATCTCGCCTATCTCGCTGTTGGCCTCAACGTCAGAATCGACTTCAGGAAGATCAATGTATACGATGTCACCGAGGGAGTCCTGTGCATAGTCGGTAATTCCCATAGTCGCTTTCTTGCCAGTCACTTTAAGCCATGTGTGTTCTTTATGATATTTGAGATCATCTGGGTTCATGTATTCCTCCTCGTAAAAAATTGCATCACTTAGATTTCTTATCATAGGTTTTTCTTCTTTGTCAAGGAGAGTTCGCACGGGACCTGTTGCAATGGTACTACTATTGATACTATACTATTTTTATGGACACGATCGCGGAAATAATTCTTCAAATGAGAAACAATGCACGCGATGTGAGGTTCACGGACTTATGCCGGGTATGTGATTATTATTTCGGCATAGCCCGGCATAAGAGGAGCAGCCATAGAATATACAAAACACCGTGGCCCGGAGATCCTCGAGTGAATATTCAGAACGATCGAGGAAAAGCGAAAGCATATCAAGTAAAACAAGTACTCCGAGCAATCGATTTATTGGAGGTTAAGCATGATACTGAAAAATGACCATTATACCTATCGCGTTACGTGGTCTGGGGAAGATAAAGAGTATGTCGGACTCTGCGCGGAATTCCCCAGTCTAAGCTGGTTAGCGAAAACACACGAGGCAGCGCTCAAGGGGATTCGGTCGCTGGTTGGGAAGGTTATAGAAGACCTCCGAAAAAATAAGGAGGAGATTCCAGAGCCGCTTGCAACCAGACACTACAGTGGAAAATTCGTTGTTCGCGTCACTCCTGAGACTCATAGAGAACTGGCAATTCGCTCGGCAGAAGACGGTGTGAGCCTGAACCGCCTAGTAGCTGATAAGCTGAGCAGGTGATTTTCTGTCTGTGTTCTGTCTGCAATCGTCTGCATAATCCAGATGATTTTTAATACTTAATGATACTTTATGACACTCTTAGGCAGTTGATGGTGTCACTGTAACAAACTGTAATATATATAAAATGCTGGTGCCGAAGGCCGGACTCGAACCGGCACGGAGCGGACTCCGAGGGATTTTAAGTCCCTTGCGTCTACCAATTCCGCCACTTCGGCAACGGATGATTTTAGACGATTTTATCCCGTTTGGTCAAACCTAATCAGGGCTTCCTGAACAGCGCATCAAGCTGCCTTTTGGCGTCTTCCTTTTCTTTTGCAGAAGAAGCGGATGAAGTTTCCCTGAAGGAGAAGTAGTCGCAGAAATTTGTCCTGTCACGTGTCCTTTGAAACTCCGCCTTCGGCTCAATGCATTTGTTGTGGCTTTTTTCCGAATAGAACCTGCAGTTCAGGCAGATATGAAGGTCTCCCCCGCACCTGGGGCAGGTTGCTTTCCTGGTGAATCCCCTGTCTGCCGTGACTTCGTGAACGCACAATGCGCATACCTTCATATTCTCCTCCGATAACTAGGATTAGCCCTTTCTGCTGCCCGGCGCAGTCCCCGAGAAGACTTCTGTTACTTGATCTTCTTGATGAAATCCTCAATAGGGATGGCTGCCAGGGTAAGAAGCTGCACAGACCCTCTTGCCCCAAGTTCAACCGACATCTTCATGATCGCATTGTTGTCGGCGGCCTCGACTATGTTCACGAAATCATATGGCCCGAGTACTGCAAACTGTTCTTTCACCTTAATGCCCATCTTTTCGAGTTCCTTGTTTACTTCGAGGATTCTTTTCGGATTCTCCTTGATCGTTTTTCTTCCTTCATCTGTGAGCGTGCTCAGGATCACATAGTGAGCCATTCAAGCCTCCTTTAAATGAGATGTGTATACAGCCGCGGGCAAACGAAGCATGCCCGGGCAGCCAATCCGTTTATTGCAGCCGGAAGACCATGTTCCTTCCGGATTTTTTTGCATGATACATTGCGCTGTCCGCGCGTTTCAGAAAGCTTTTCATCGTATCGTCATGATGGAATTCAGTAATGCCGATGCTGACTGTCTTGCTCACGATTTCCGGATGGCCGTCGAGAGTGAAAGGATAAAACAGCGTCTGGGAGACGGACTTCCTGATCCTCTCTGCCACAAACATCGCATCGTGATAGTTTGTTTCAGGGAGGATTACCGTAAATTCCTCCCCTCCGTACCTGAAGGCCATGTCGATGTCCCTTACATTCCTCATGAGCAGTTCACCGATTTTCTTCAGGACGAAATCTCCTTCCCAGTGTCCGTAGGTATCGTTGAAATCCTTGAAAAGGTCTACATCGATAAGGAGAAGGGAAAGGGTTCTGTTATGCCTTTTTGCCCTTTCGACCTCTTTGGTGAGCTGCGTGTAGAAATACCTCTGGTTATAGAGGCCTGTGAGGTCGTCAGTGATGACAAGTCTCTTCAGTTCTGCCTCGGCCTTCTTTCTCTCGGTGATGTCTCTGAGCGTAATGAGAATCGCCGGGCTTCCCTCATACTGTATATGATTCAGGAGGATCTCCATGAAAATCCCCTCTTCATTCTTGTGGATCATCCTCAGTTCAAGGGGAGAGTCGGTAGGCATCCGCTCGCTTACTCTTCTGATGTTTTCCGACAGCAAGTCCCTGCTGTCGGGGAACAGGAACCTCAGCACATCAATGCCCGTCATTTCTGATTCCTGATAGTTCAATATCCTGAGAAGGGTGGGATTGACAAACCTGATCACGCTGTCCTGTATTATCAGGATGCCTTCAAGCGACTGCTCCACGAGCGTTCTGTATTTCAACTCCGACTCCACGAGTGCCTGTGATTTCTGCCTGAGCATATTCCTCAGTATCGAGATGTAATCAGCCCTCAGGTTCTTGATGATGTCGCTCTTCGTGACTACGCCTATCACATCGCCTTGTGCGTCAACAACCGTAAGGCTTCTCGCCCTTCTGTCATCCAAGAGCCTTGTGGCATCATACAGATTCATGTCCTTGTTTGTTGTGGGTATAGCGGTAGTCATAATCTCGCTGACGTGATTGATCGTGGTGTTTTCGGCTACCGCCTTCGTGATGTTCCGCTCTGTGATCATTCCCTGGGGCTTGTTCTCCTTAATGACAAGAATGCAGCTTATGCGGTTTTTTGCCATGAGTGTGATGGCGTCTTTGAGTGTCTCCTCTTCGGTTACGGATACGATGTTCCGGGTCATGATCTGTTCTACCTTCTTGAGGCTGATAAAAGAATCGATACTCAGGTTTTTGATAATATCAGTCTGTGTCACGATTCCGATGACGTTGTGCTGCCCGTCGACAATCACCAGCCTCCTGAGGTTGTTTATTACCATGAGATTTGCGGCTTCCGGCAGTTCCGTATCTTCTGAGATCGAGATGACAGGGCTTCGCATCACTGTCCGGAGATCAACGGCATCGAAGTCGATATCCACACCGAGGAGGTAAATGATGTCTCTCTCAGTCAGAATGCCGACGGGTTTATTCTCTTCGACGACGACCACACAGCTTATGTCGCCCGCATTCATTTTCATTACCGCGGATTTCAGGGATTCCGCCGGATCGAGGGTTATGACATCGCGCGACATGATTGAGTTGATCCTGTCCAGATCCATTCAGGCCGACCTCCGTACACTCTATTATATAATATGGCACCTCCTGAGGCTATCACTATTCCTGCAGCGTAACAATCCGGCAGCGCCTTTCCGGAAGCGCTTCCAAATTGACATTTCACTTTGTTCTCTGATTAAATTAAAGGCATGTGGGAATATACCGATAAGGTGAGAGAACTCTTCCTCACCCCAAAAAATATTGGCGAAATCGAAAATCCGGATGCGACCGGTGATGTGGGCAGCATCGTATGCGGAGACGCGTTAAAACTGACCCTGAAGATCAACAAGGAGACAAACCGGATTACCGATGCAAAATTCCAGACCTTCGGATGTGCTAGCGCGATAGCGAGCTCCTCTGCGCTTACCGAACTGATTAAGGGGAAAACACTCGATGAAGCCATGCAGATATCCAACCAGGATATCGCGGACTTCCTCGGGGGCCTGCCCCAGGAAAAAATGCACTGTTCTGTCATGGGAAGAGAAGCCCTCGAAGCTGCAGTTGCGGACTATAGGGGTCTTCCGAAGCCGGTTGAGGAAGAGGGGAAAGTCGTCTGCAAGTGCTTCAATATCACTGAGGAGAAGATCAGGAAGGTTGCGGTCGAAAACCACCTCACCACCGTGGACGAGATCACTGACTATACAAAGGCGGGCGGCGGGTGCGGAGAATGCAGGGAGGATATTGAAGCCATACTGCGCGATATATGGTCACTGAAGGTCCCGGAAAAGGCTGCACAACCCAAAAAACTGACAAACCTCCAGAAGATCGCGCTTATACAGGAAATTATCGAACGGGAGATACGCCCCGGATTGCAGGCTGACGGGGGTGACATCGAGCTTATCGACATCGACGGGCACAGGGTTATCATCGCGCTTCGCGGCATGTGTACCGGCTGTGCAATGGCGGGTGTAACCATCAGCGGTGTACAGGACAAGCTCAGGGAACTGGTCAGCGAGGACATTGTCGTGGAGTCGCAATGAACCCTTTGTATTTTGACAATAATGCCACTACTCCTGTTGCACCGGAAGTGCGCGAGGCAATGCTTCCGTATCTCGGTGAACTTTACGGCAATCCTTCAAGCATGCATACCTTCGGGGGCCAGCTTCACAGGAAGATAGAAGAGGCAAGGGCAAAGGTCGCACAGCTTATCGGCGCGGATCCCGAAGAGATTATTTTTGCAAGCTGCGGGACGGAAAGCGACAATACTGCCATCATGAGCGCTGTCGAGTCTTTTCCGCAGAAGAGGCATATTGTCACCACCCGCGTTGAACACCCAGCGGTACTGAATTTCTGCAAACATCTTGCAAGAAAGGGGTACAGGGTATCATTCCTGCCGGTAAACAGCAAGGGGCAGCTGAATACCGACGAACTGCTGCGAATTCTCGATGATGATACTGCCGTGGTGTCTGTCATGTACGCGAACAATGAGGTGGGGAATATCTTTCCCGTCAGGGAAATAGGTGAAATATTGAGGGAAAAACGGATACTGTTCCATACGGATGCGGTCCAGGCTGTGGGCAAGGTGCCGATAAATATTAAAGAACTCCCTGTCGACATGCTGTCGCTCTCCGGCCACAAGCTGCACGCACCGAAGGGGATTGGCGCACTCTATGTCAGAAAGGGAACGCGATTTTCTCCGTACATCATCGGAGGCCATCAGGAGAAAGGAAGAAGGGGAGGGACAGAAAACGTTGCGTCTATTGTCGCACTGGGAATGGCATGTGAACTTGCCGCCCGGAACCTGACGGAGGAAGTTGCATATCTCCGGCGACTGAGGGACAGGCTTGAGGAGATGCTGGTGCAGTCGTGTCCGGATGCGCGCGTCAACGGCGATGTCTCCAGCAGGCTGCCGAACACCACGAATATCAGCTTCGAATACGTTGAGGGAGAAGCGATACTCCTGAGACTGAATGAATACGGCGTATGTGCCTCATCAGGGTCTGCATGCACTTCAGGTTCGCTCGAGCCCTCACATGTGCTGAGGGCAATGGGCGTGCCCTTTACGGCTATTCACGGATCTGTTCGGTTTTCCCTGAGCAGGTATAACACTGAGGAGGAGGTCGACAGGGTGATCGGGGTCATGCCCGACATCATAAAGAGCCTCAGGCAGCTTTCTCCTTTCGGCAGGGATAAAGCCGGCCAGACTATCAGCTGTTCGTGATATCCGATCCTATCTGAATCTCCTGCTGCGATACGGGAACTCTCTGTTGGCAATCTTCAGGGGCCGCAGAAGGAGCGCCTTGAAATCACTCCCGAGATACCTTGTCCTGCGTACACTCCCTATCGGATCGGCTTTCACCACTTCTGAGTTCTCCCAGTTGAGAAACAAATCGATAATCTGGTCCAGAGAATCCTGATGGAACCGCTCTATCGTCTCCCTCACAGGAAGGGAAGTGATGAGGTTCCTGTCAATGAAATCTCCAATCCTTTCCCTGTTCAGGACTGACAGGAACACCATGCCCTTCAGTATTCTCTTGTTTGTCTTGAAGGAGAAGATAAAGCTTTCGAGGAAGTTCGCGAGGAAGAGGTCATTTCTGATCTGGATTTTTCTGTCAATCCCTCTTGCCAGCATCCAGTATTTTTTGTCGATAATACTGTCGGCTTTGAGTTCAAACAGCGTATGGCCAATATTCTTCCTGTCCGCGGTATAGATATTATGCGCAACGGTATCCGCGGCGAGATGGCTCATGTACCCGTAGACAAAAGCCCTCTGCTGCTTCGTTTCGGTTGCTCCCAGCAGGTCGAACGCAAAGTCCCAGTTGTGAGAGTTCCTGTCGCTGGGCAGGTATTTCTTTCCGACAATGATGTCTGCCATGAGATTGCCGTAAATGAAATCTTTCCTGTAACGTCTGATAACTTCCATGATGCCCGCGGGAAGCAGCGCGGCCAGAGAATACAGCTCATTTCCGAGATAGATATGCGTCAGCGGACCCCACGCGAACGCAAAGGAAGGAAGAAATATAATTGATATGATTATCAATAACGTAAATAATATCATTTTAACTCCTTTATGAAGTTCAGAATCAGTCTTACCCCGACGCCGGAAGCGCCTTTCGGCGTATAGGGTTTTTCCTTGTCGACCCATGCGGTTCCCGCGATATCCAAATGGACCCATGGCGTATTCTCCGCGAATTCATACAAAAAGTATGCCGAAGATATGAGGGAGCCGTTTTTCCCTCCCGTATTTTTCAGGTCGGCAACGTCACCTTTTACGAACTCTTTATATTCATCGAAGAGCGGCATTTCCCAGACTCTCTCATGTGTCTCTTCGCCGGCTTTCTTCAGGGCATCGATCAATTCCCTGTTATTCCCCATCATGGCGATTGCGCCGTTTCCGAAGGCTATCGAACATGCGCCGGTAAGCGTGGCAATATCAATTATAGCCTTTGGTTTATACCGGCCGGCAAAGGCAATGGCATCTGCGAGAGTCATCCTGCCCTCTGCGTCGGTGCTGATGATCTCGATGGTTTTTCCGTTCATTGCCCTGACAATATCCCCGGGTTTTGCTGCAGCGCCGCCGGGAAGGTTTTCTGTAGCCGGAAGTATCGCGATGAGATGCACCGGCATTTTCAGTTCCGAGACAGCTTTTACGATACCGAGAACCGCTGCTCCTCCTGCCATATCGTATTTCATTTTCTCCATCCCCTCGGACGGTTTCAGCGATATTCCGCCGCTGTCAAAGGTGACTGATTTGCCAATAAGCACCAGCGGAGATGCTTTTGCGCCTTTATATTCAAGTATGATAAATTTCGGAGGTTCATGCGAGCCGCGTGCAACTGACAGATAGGATCCCATTCCAAGTTTCATGATATCCTTTTTTTCAAGAACCTTTACGACAAGCGTGCTGCTCTTCAGGGATATTGCTGCACGGGCAAGATGAGAAGGAGTCATATCGTTTGAGGGGGTATTGATGAGGTCTCGTGCGAAGCTCACAGAGGAAACCACTGCTTTTGTCCATCGCAGGCTTTTCTGCAGCTCTTCTGAAGGCGCAGACAGCAGGGTGATGCTGTCGATTTCCCGGTTGTCTTTTTCATGGAGATACTTCCTGAATGTATAGATGCCGAGCAGGGAGCCTTCAATGAACACAGTCGGAGATATCCCGGAGGCGGAAAGCACACGGGAAGAGACACAGATCCTTTTCATTCCCGCGTTCTTCAGTGCTGCTGCCGATTTTCCTCCTGCCTGCCTTACCCTTTCAGGGGTAATCTCATTTTTTTTGCCGAGTCCCGCAAGGAGGATTCTTTCGGGCGCAATGTCATCGGGCGCAGGAACCAGCATAACTTCATTCAGTTTCCCCCGGAAATCCCGCGATATCACGCGTTTCAGAAGCCTTTTCAGTGAGGGAGGAAAAGATTCATCGTATCCCGCTTTGCCTTCAGGCAGCGGCAGCACCAGGGCATCGCAGGCAGCTTCTCCTTCGTTAAGATTCTTTGTATGAATATTCATCAATTGCAGACAAACTCTTATAATTTTAGCTGATTTATTCTGAAAATATCTACGCGAAGCTGCATTGACAGAAAAAACAATTTCAGCAATGATGGTATATGGATATTTCAGGTTCCGGCCATCTTTTTGCAAGGGAAAAAATAGAAAAAGAGTACGGCATTTCCTTTACGGAAGGAAACAGGGTTACCCTTCTGTGGAAAGGGAGGGAGTCGTTTCTCAGAATCTTCGAAGCAGTAAGGGAAGCAGAGGAACTCATATGCCTTGAGTTCTATATCTTCCGGAACGATGACACGGGGGGTGAGCTCGCGGAACTCCTGAAGAAAAAAGCGATCAAAGGGGTGAAGGTGTTTCTTCTTTATGACCATTTCGGGTCGTTCTTTACCCCGAGGAAGTTCTGGAGGGAACTCAGAGATGCGGGTATTCAGATCAGGGCTTCGCGGCCTTTCAAATGGACTGACCCCCTGCATTATGTCCACAGGGATCATAAGAAACTCATCATCATCGACGGAAAAATCGCATTCACCGGAGGCTTGAATATCGCAAACGAGTACAGGGGATACCACAGACGGAAGAAAATCAGGGGGTGGCGCGATACCGGTATTTTTCTGGAAGGACCGGTTGTAAGGACCCTCCTTGATATTTTCAAGAAGACATGGAAGATATGGAAGGGAGCCCCGATTGAATTCGGAAAGGAGGTTAAACGTATACCCGACGGCCTTCCGGTACTCCCCATATTTGTCAGTTCTTCAAGGGAAAGGCGGAAAATGAGGAAGCTGCTGTATTACAGCTTAGATCATGCGCAGTCGTCCATATATCTGACAACCGCCTATTTTACTCCGAGCAGGAGAATGCTGTATGTTCTTGAAAAAGCTGAAGCGAGGGGGGTCGATGTGAAACTGCTCCTGCCGGGAAGGTCGGATGTAACCGCAGCGCACTATGCGGGCAGGGCTTTTTTCGCCAAGCTCCTTAAGGCGGGTGTGGAGATATACAATTATCAGGGAGAGATTCTGCATGCAAAGACCGCGGTTTTTGACGGTGTATGGAGTGTCATCGGTTCGGCAAACCTCGACTTCCAGTCGCTCAGGAGAAACGACGAAGGAAATGTTGGTATAGTGGATGCGGAATTCGGCAAACAGATGATCGGGATATTCGAGGAGGACCTGCGGAAATCCACCCAGATAACTCTTGCAGAATGGCTCAGGAGACCGTTTTCGGAAAAACTGCTCGAGAGATTCTTTGCCCTGTTCAGGAAACGGCTATGATCCGGAATTATGAGAAAAAGAATTGTGTAATGTAACGGATCGCAAGAGAAATGATGATAATTCCCAGCATCAGTTTGATTGCCTTCTGCGGGACGAATTTCTGGAAACGCGCACCGAGATATATCCCGACAAATCCTCCTATCCCGAAAAGGAAACCCAGAAGCCAGTCAGGAGAGGTGGTAATTCCTCCTTTTGCAGGGATAATACTGTAGAAAATCACCCCCGCAACCGAAGTGAGAAAGGTTCCCATCAGGGCGGCGCCTGCGACTGTGTACACCGGAAGGTGAAAGACTGCGACGCAAAAGGGAGCGATGATGGCTCCGCCTCCTATCCCGTATGTGCCTCCAATGATGCCTACGACAAATGCGAGAAAAAACATGCCCGGAGTGCTGAAGGAGAATCGCTCGCCCCAGAATTCATATTCAACATTCCTGAGACTCACTGACACGGTTTTTACGACTGCTTCGGGAGGCAGACCCGAAGCTACTTTGCCTTTCTGATTTTCCCTGATTTGCTTCGCTCTCTCCTTGAATTTGTCTTCGAGGGCCTTCATTTTTACTTTGCCTGCAGATGCCTTGCCGGTAAGTTCATAGAGCAGCCTGACGCCGATGTAAAGGAGTACGCAACCGACAAACAATTTGAACGTTTTCGGATCGGGAAGGTAAGAAACCCTCAGAAAATATCCTATGAAGACTCCGGGGAGTGTCCCGACGATTACCACATTCGTAAGCGGCCATGCCATCCGGCCCTCTCTGATGAAACGGTATACTCCGCTCGGAATTGCCACGATATTATAGACGAAATTTGTTGCACTTACGGAAGGGCTGGTAAAATGCAGCACGCTCATCTGGAAGGGAAGGAGAAGAAACGCACCGGAGACCCCTCCCATTGAGGTAAAGAAAGAGACAACCAGCGAAACAAGCGGCGGGATCCAGGGGGCAACTTCGATTCCGGCTGTCTCGAAATACATAATGAACCTCCCGAAGAATTTTTCCTAATAGCACGAAATATATTATAATCGTGTTATTAAACTGTATCACGTAATGCATGGGGCTGTCAAGAACTTTGTGAAGGGTGATGTGCACGGAATCAAAACAGCTTCCCTGCACGGCACAAAAGAATAATGACTGAAGCGTCACTGGTATAATAGAAAGAACACCATGCGTCTTCAAAGGAAAAGGAACCAGGCACAACAGCAGACAGTTATCGCAGAACGGTCAACCCACTCACGGATTGTTTCTGTCCCTGCCGAATCCCGGTGCCTTGATACGGTTCAGCTTGACTGTATGGAAAAGTCCTTCCGCCATTGGGCCGGGGAAACTCTCAGGTCAGACGTTCGCCTGTCCCGCAAGCGTATCTTGCTGATATTCCTTCTGATACGGTATACAGGCGCAAAACTGAACGAGGTGCTGGAACTTAACCCGTTTCAGGATGTGGATTTCAAAAGAAAAACGGTCCTTCTGGGGAGAACCAATGGCGGAGACGGGCGTCCGCACAGGGAAGTACAGATACCGGAGGCACTTTCTGATGAGATCCGCACTGCACTGCGTGAGCCTTCCTTCAAAAAATACCTGCACAGTCTGTTTCACGTGGATCCCGGTCATGTTCGCCGGAAATTTTACGAACGTGCCCGGGACTGCGGGGTCCCTTCTTCCATGGGTGCACCCGATGTGATCAGGAAATCCCGCGCAGTGGAGCTGATGAAAAGCAACATGCCTTTGCCGGTTGTGCAAAAAATGCTGGGGCATTCAACACTCAATCTGACCGCGTCGTATGTGGCGTTTTCTGATGATGATATCCAGCAGGTGGCAAAGTACTTTATTGAAAAAGAGTCTTCCAGAAAAACAAGCGCCAGAAACAGATTTTTTGGGAAGATCCGCTCCATACAGAAGGGAGACATACAGTCGAAGGTGGAGATGGTTACTGTGGGAGGAGATACGGTGACAACGGTGATAACCAACGACAGCCTGTCCAGGCTCGGGCTGAAAGAGGGTGCATTAATTACCGCAGAGGTAAAGGCACCGTGGGTTATCCTGCAGAAAAGCGACGTGCAGCCTGAATCAACGGCTGAAAACCGTTTCCCGGGTACTATCATACGCGTCAGAAAGGGAAAAATCACCACAGAATATATGGTGCGCATACCGGACGGCACAGAACTCTGCTCTGTGGTTACCACGGAGAATGTCCGCACTATGAGGTTTCGCAATAATGATCAGGTATGGGCTCTGTTCAACAGTTTTGCGGTTGTCCTGCATACAGACTGATGATAAGGATGCACGAACCGTTTCATGCGCACATTGACCGTCTGATGCCCTGCATGCAGTAATTGTGTTGGGGCTTTCTGGCAGAAAGGGAAAATGCTCAGGGCGTTTTGGGAAACAAATTATGGAATTGTGTCCTGTCTGTGAACAACCCTTACATCAGTGCATCTGCTGTCCGGAATGAGGGCATGTATGCCTCCTGGACCTGGGGGAACTGTATTGTCCTGTGTGCAAGCCCAAGCCCAAAGCTGATGACACGCAAATGACTGACCGGGACAAAAAACAGACATAGCACAAGATTCATCGCACTGCGTTACAGTCTCATAATCCCAGCCGGTCGAAGAGCGCTACGATGATTGTGCTGGAGAGGACAATCCCCTTTCTGGTGAGCCTGAGGTTTCCTCTGTCAGCTTGAAGATATCCCTCGTCAACAAATTCCCTGCCGGCATCGGCAAGAGTTCTTTTCAGAGGTGCCTGAAGAGAAGATTCCGGAAGTCCTGCCATCAGGTCTTCAGCCTTTGCCATATTGATGCCTTCCGTCTTCCTTAGCCCCAGGAAAATGTATTCCTTCAGCGCAACTGCGGGAGCAATCCTGAGTGATTCGATCTCGGGTATGATGCCCCTGTTCAAAGCTGCAATATATTGCCTGATGTCAGGGATATTTTTTGCGCGTATCCCGCTGACAAAGGAATGTGCGCCTGCCCCTGCACAGAGATACTCGCCTCTGTCCCAGTAGTTAAGGTTGTGGAGGGATCTGAAGGCAGGAAGTGCAAAATTTGAGATTTCGTAGTGCACATATCCGGCTTCTGTAAAACGGTCGATGACATGGTCGTACATGTCCACGATAACATCTTCCTCAGGCATTACGGGTTGTCCTGACACATTCCCCTTGCGACCTGTTCTCAGTGAAGTGAGGGAGTTCTTTTCTCTGCCAGCCTGCAGCAGAGCATGCAAACGGGTATTCTTTTCAGGGGCAAGTTCATATGCTGAAATATGAGAAGGGGAAAGCGCCAGTGCCGAGGCAACCGTGTTTCTCCATGAATCCATGCACTGTCCGGGAATTGCATACATCACATCAATTGAAACATTTGTGAAGCCGGATTTTTTTATCAGCTCAACGGACCTCAGGGAGTCGAGATGGTCATGCGTTCTGCCAAGTATCCTGAGTTCAGCATCATTCAACGACTGAACCCCTACGCTGCACCTGTTCACTCCGACTGCACGCATCGTTGCCATACCGGATTCAGATATCGTCCCGGGATTCGCCTCGACCGTTATTTCTGCAGACGGAGAGAGAATAAAATTCCTGTAGAGGCTTTGAAAAATCTGACGGACACATTGGTCAGAGAGGAGTGAAGGTGTGCCGCCGCCTATGTAGACCGTCCTGAGCGTGTGTGCAGAATCCCTCTTCAGGTCCAATTCTCTGCACAGCGCATCGACATATGCTCTTGCTGTTGCTTCATCATAGACGACAGAAAAGAAATCACAGTAGATGCATTTCCGGACACAGAAAGGGATATGGATGTATAGGGAATCAGGCACAGCGGTTTCCTGTTGCGGACCTCATTCTCATATCTCCCTTAATAGATCGGCAGATGGCGGGTTGTTA
Source organism: Nitrospirota bacterium (assembly GCA_040754395.1). NCBI lineage: Bacteria > Pseudomonadati > Nitrospirota > Nitrospirota bacterium. The sequence continues at coordinate 35,057 of JBFMCL010000008.1, forward strand.
CTTCACTTTCAGAACCGCCAGAAAGGCCTCCTGAGGCAGTTCAACCCTGCCGAACTGCTTCATCTTTTTCTTGCCCTCTTTCTGTTTTTCAAGCAGTTTTCTCTTGCGGGTGATATCTCCACCGTAACATTTGGCAATCACATCTTTTCTGAGGGGCCTTACGCTTTCCCGCGCAATGATCTTGTTGCCGATAGCTGCCTGAATGATGACTTCGAACATCTGCCTCGGGATGATCTCACGGAGCTTCTCGGTCAGTTCGCGTCCCTTATAATATGCCTTTTCCTTATGGACGATCAGAGAGAGCGCATCCACTGTCTCACCGTTCAGGAGGATGTTGAGCCTGGTAAGGTCCGATTCCCTGTATCCGGTGAATTCATAGTCCATGGATGCGTACCCCTTTGAGATGGATTTCAGCCTGTCATAGAAATCCCAGAGGATCTCATTGAGCGGGAGTTCGTACTCGACCTTTATCCTGTCTTTTCCGATATATGAAAAGCTTTTCTGCACTCCCCTTTTCTCCTGGCACAGGTCGAGAATCGAACCGACAAAATCTGCGGGTACAAAAACCGTTACAAGCACAAAAGGCTCCTCGATCTTCTCATAACTGTCCGGCAGCAGAGAGGGGTTTTCGATATGGATGATCTGGTGGTCTGTCTTTGTAACCCTGTATACGACGGTCGGGGCTGTGCTCAGAAGAGAAAGGTCGAACTCGCGCTCAAGCCTCTCTTTGACGATCTCCATATGGAGGAGTCCGAGGAAGCCGCATCTGAACCCGAATCCAAGCGCCAGTGAAGTTTCCGGCTCGTAGATGAAAGAGGAATCGTTCAGCCTCAGTTTGTTGAGCGCATCCCTCAGGTTTTCATACTGATGTGCCTGTGTCGGGTAGAAACCACAAAAAACCATCGGTTTGATATCCTTGTATCCGGGGCATGGCTCCCCGGCAGGTTTGTCCGCATCAGTAATGGTGTCTCCTATTTTGGTTTCGGTAACATTTTTTATGCCCGCGATGATATATCCGACTTCCCCTGAAGAAAGCTCGGATGCCGGCTCCATTTTCGGAGAGAAAATGCCGACCTGTGCCACTTCAAAAACACGGCCGGTTGCCATCAGCTTTATCTTTTTCCCTGCCTTCACAATCCCGTCGAAAACCCTTACAAGGACAATAACGCCCTGATAATTGTCAAACCAGGAATCAAACAGCAGTGCCTTCAGGGGGTTGCTGTCATGCCCCTGCGGCGGAGGTATCTTCCTTACGATCGCCTCGAGGATCTCCTTTGTGCCGATTCCTTCTTTTGCGCTTGCCATCACCGCGTCTGCACAGTCGATGCCAATGGCTTCCTCGATCTCTGCCTTTGTCCCTTCCGGATCGGCGGCAGGAAGGTCTATCTTGTTGATAACCGGGACTATTTCAAGGTTGTGCTCAATTGCCAGATAGGCGTTTGCGAGTGTCTGCGCCTCAACACCCTGTGACGCGTCAACAACCAGCAGGGCACCTTCACATGAAGCGAGACTCCGCGAAACCTCATAGGAGAAATCCACGTGACCCGGGGTGTCTATGAGGTTCAGGATATACTCGCTGCCGTCATCAGCTGTGTACCTGAGTCTGACCGCATGGGCCTTTATGGTGATGCCCCGTTCTCTTTCGAGATCCATTGAGTCCAGTACCTGTTCGGTCATTTCCCTAGCGCTCAGGGCGCCGGTATACTCAAGCAGCCTGTCAGCGAGCGTTGATTTGCCATGATCGATATGGGCTATGATAGAAAAGTTGCGTATTGTCTGTGTTGTATGCATTTGAGCTTTTTATTTTATCACAAACGGGCAGGAAAAAAGCTGCCGTTCATTGCACATTTTTCATAACAGGGCAACCAACCGGAATAATGGAAATTCCGCAACCGAAAGATTGCTTTGCAGGATGTCAAAATGTTAAACTTAAAGAATTTTAAAACACCATGCCGGACAATACCTTACAGACAGGTTTGACTTTTGACGATGTACTTCTCCTGCCTGCCAAGTCAGGGGTTCTCCCCAAGGAGGCAGATACCTCAACGCTGCTTACGCGCAACATCCCAATCAATATTCCTGTAGTCAGCGCAGCAATGGATACTGTCACTGAGGCTGAACTTGCAATTGCCATCGCACGGGAGGGTGGCATCGGAATTGTGCACAGGGCGATGAGTCCCGAGAGGCAGAGGAGCGAGGTTGATAAGGTAAAGAAGTCCGAAAGCGGCATGATACTTGATCCGATCACCATCCCGCCTGATGCGCCGCTCTCGGAGGCCTTCGCGCTGATGCAGAAATACAGGATATCCGGTGTCCCGGTTACGGAGAACGGCAAACTCATCGGCATCATAACCAACAGGGACCTCCGTTTCGAGACACAGTTCAGCAAGAAGGTCTCTCTTGTGATGACAAAAGAAAAGCTCATTACTGCAAGGGTCGGAACGACCCTTGAAAAAGCACAGGATATTCTCCATCAGTACAAGATAGAGAAACTCCCCATCGTTGACAAGAATAACAATCTCAAGGGTCTGATAACGATAAAGGACATTGAGAAAAGGAAAAAATATCCGAATGCCTGCAAGGACCGGGTCGGAAGACTCAGGGTCGGGGCAGCGGTGGGAACAGGCGATGACGCGGTTTACCGTGCAGGTCTGCTGGTGAAGGCAGGCGTGGATGTAATCGTCATTGATACTGCCCATGGGCATACGAGTGCGGTGATTGCGACTCTCAGAACGCTGAAAAAGAATTTCGATATCGACATCGTCGCAGGAAATATTGCCACCTCAGAGGCTGCGCATGACCTCATTAAGGCAGGTGCGGATGGCCTGAAGATCGGTATCGGTCCCGGCTCGATATGTACGACAAGAATCATAGCCGGAGCCGGAGTTCCTCAAATCACCGCAATAAAGAGCTGCTATGAGGTTGCAAAGAAATTTAAAGTGCCCCTGATCGCTGACGGCGGAGTGAAGTACTCTGGCGACATCACGAAAGCGCTCGCCGCAGGCGCCCACTCTGTTATGATAGGGAGCCTCTTTGCAGGTACAGACGAGTCCCCGGGAGAGATCGTCCTTTTCCAGGGACGCAGTTACAAGGTGTACCGCGGGATGGGGTCTATCGGCGCGATGGAGCAGGGGGCCAAAGACAGGTATTTTCAGGCAGGCGTCAAATCTGCAAAGCTTGTCCCCGAAGGGGTGGAAGGAAGGGTCCCGTATAAAGGTGCCCTTGCGCAGAGTATACATCAGCTCATCGGCGGGTTGCGCTCGGGCATGGGTTACTGTGGCTGCATGAATCTGTCGGAACTGAGAAGGAAAGCGAGATTCATCCAGATTACGAATGCCGGTCTCAGGGAAAGTCATGTGCACGATGTCATCATCACAAAAGAGGCCCCCAACTACACCGAGTGGTAGGCAGAAAGCAGACAGCCGTCGCTGCACATCATACACTACAAAGCCATTTATTGCACCAGTGAAATAGGGTATGCACGAAGAAAAGATATTGGTTCTCGATTTCGGCTCTCAGTACACCCAGCTTATTGCGAGACGCGTGAGGGAAAACAGGGTCTATTCAGAGATATTTCCTTTCAATGCAGCCCTCGAAAAAATAAAAGATTTCAATCCAAAGGGCATCATTCTCTCAGGGGGTCCTTCAAGCGTGTACGATTCCCGCGCACCGATACCTGATCTCGGGATATTCGAGCTCGGAGTCCCTATTCTTGGAATCTGTTACGGCATGCAGCTCATGGCCCATTGTCTCGGAGGGAAAGTCGCCAGAGCCCGGAAAAGAGAATACGGCAAAGCGGAACTTACCATCGACCAGAGAATGGACATATTCGGCGGAATCCCCAAAAAAACCGTTGTCTGGATGAGTCACGGGGACAGGATCCAGAGGGTGCCGTCCCGTTTCACGCCGATCGCACATACCGGAAACTCGCCTGTTGCCTCAATGGCAGACAAAGGCAGGAAATTCTATTCCCTGCAGTTCCATCCGGAGGTTATCCATACGCCCATGGGCGTGAGAATCATGAAGAACTTCCTCTTTCGCGTGTGTTCCTGCAAACCTCTATGGACAATGAAGTCATTCATCCAGACTGCGACGGAGGAGATACGTGAAAAGGTGGGGAAGAAGAAAGTGGTTTGCGGAATCAGCGGGGGAGTGGATTCCACGGTGACTGCCGTTATTGTGCATAAGGCGATAGGCAGACAGCTCACCTGTATTTTTGTGGATAACGGGGTGCTGAGAACCGGGGAAGCAAAAAAAGTCGAACAGACCCTCAGGAAGCATTTTCACTTGAACATAGACTGTGTTGATGCCTCGGAAATATTTTTGAAAAAACTGAAAGGGGTCATCGACCCTGAAAAAAAGCGGAAGATCATCGGAAACGAGTTCATCAGGGTTTTTGAGAGAGAGGCAAGGAAGATCAAAGGGGTCGGATTTCTGGCACAGGGAACTTTATACCCGGATGTCATAGAGAGCGTCCCCTTCAAGGGCCCTTCAGCCACCATCAAGAGCCACCATAACGTTGGAGGACTCCTTGAGAAGATGAAACTGAAGCTGATAGAACCTCTGAGGGAGTTATTCAAGGATGAGGTGAGGGTTCTCGGAAGAGAGCTCGATATGCCTGAAGAGATCATAAACCGTCAGCCATTCCCCGGCCCGGGACTCGCGATCCGGGTTATCGGAGAGGTGACACGGGAGCGCTGTGACATCCTGAGGAAAGCGGACGCCATTGTCCTGCATGAAATAAAAAAGGCTGGTCTCTATACAGAACTCTGGCAGTCATTCGCGGTACTCCTGCCGGTGAAAAGCGTCGGAGTCATGGGGGATGAACGGACCTATGAGAATGTGATCGCGGTCAGGGCGGTGAAGAGTCTTGACGGCATGACTGCGGACTGGGCAAGGATACCGTATGATGTCATGGGATCCATTTCGAACAGGATCATCAACGAGGTCAGAGGCGTCAACAGGGTGGTCTATGATATCAGTTCAAAGCCTCCCAGTACGATTGAGTGGGAATAGAGAGAAAGAATACCGGCTGCAGCAGACGCTGATTCCGAAGGCAGCACCAGGCAACTGATAACCGGATGATGGATATAAAAACGTATCTTCAGGAGAGACGTGAGTTAATTGAATCATACCTGAAATCCTATTTCTCGGTGCCCTCGTCTCCTCCGGTTCTTCATGAAGCGCTCAGGTACTCGCTCCTGGCCGGTGGAAAGAGAATCCGTCCCATCCTTGTACTTGCTTCCTATGAAGCCTGTGGCTGCTCCCCTGAAGAAATTATCCCGCAGGCCTCGGCTGTTGAGCTTATCCATACCTATTCCCTGATTCATGACGACCTTCCGGCCATGGACAATGATGACCTGCGGAGGGGCAGACCCACCAGCCATAAAGTTTTCGGTGAAGCTATTGCAATCCTTGCAGGGGATGCCCTTCTGACGGAAGCGTTCCTGATGATGACAAAAAAAGGAAAGGATGGAAAAGAGATAAAACCCCTGAATCTGGTAAAATGTGTCAGGGAACTGGCACTCGCATCAGGCGCGTGCGGCATGGTAGGAGGACAGGCACAGGATATCCTTTCAGAGGATTCGGCTCCTGACAGGGATACGCTTGAGTTTATCCATTCTCATAAAACCGCCGCGCTTATTACCGCATCGGTGAGACTCGGTGCGATACTCGGCGGCTGCGGAATGCGCAGGATGAACGCCTTAACAAAATACGGTGAAAATGTGGGGCTCGCTTTTCAGATCATTGATGATATACTGGATATAGAGGGCACGACCGAGGAACTCGGCAAGTCAGCGGGTTCAGACACAAAGAAAAGGAAAATGACCTATCCGTCCCTGTTCGGGCTGGAACATGCGAGACAGAAGGCGGAGGCTCTCATATCATCTGCAACAGATGCGCTGAAGGTATTTTCCTCAGAGGCGGATCCCCTGCGGGAGATCGCGGGGTATCTGGGAAAGAGAAAAGCCTAATGTATCTCGAACGGATCAGGACTCCAAAGGATGTGAAGAAACTCTCTTTTGCCGAACTGAAGATCCTGACTGACGAGCTGAGGGAAACCATCATCAGCCGCGTTTCTAAAAACGGAGGCCATCTGGCGTCAAACCTCGGAGTGATAGAACTGACAATAGCCTTGCATTACGTCTTCAATTCTCCCGCAGACAAAATAATATGGGACGTCGGGCATCAGACATATCCCCACAAGCTTCTCACCGGACGGTTGGGAGGATTTCCGAGCATCAGAAAATACAGGGGGATTTCCGGATTTCCCAAGAGAGATGAGAGCGACCACGACCCCTTCGGCACAGGTCACAGTTCGACCTCGATATCCGCTGCAATGGGTATTCTGGAGGGGAGAGACAGAAACAGGGAGCATTTCAAGGTTATCGCTGTCATCGGAGACGGGGCCATGACCGGAGGACTGGCGTTCGAGGGGCTGAATAATGCGGGCCATCTCCAGAAGGACCTTATTGTCATACTGAATGATAATGAAATGTCCATATCACGGAATGTCGGGGCGCTCCCTGAATATCTGAACAGGATCATGACCGGCGAATTGTTTCAGAAATTCAAGAAGGATACGAAGTCAATCCTCGAGAATATCCCCAAGGTGGGAAACAGGGCAGCGAAGATTGCCCAGAAAACGGAGGAGATGCTGAAGCGTCTTATTCTGCCGGGGATAATCTTTCAGGAGCTCGGGTTCAATTACGTCGGTCCCATAGACGGACACAACATCGAGCTTCTGATCAGCACACTGAAGCGGATAAAAACAGAACCGTATCCCACACTCGTGCACGTTATTACGAAAAAGGGCCGCGGATACGAATTCTCCGAAAAAGACCCCTCCCTCTATCACGGTATCGGGCCTTTCAAACTGGAGACAGGGTCTCCCATAAGCGGAGGCTGCCTTACCTACAGTGAAGCCTTCGGTAATATTCTTGCCGAACTGGCGGAAAAGGATCAGAGGATAGTTGCTATTACCGCGGCGATGAAGGAAGGAACAGGGCTTGAAACGTTTGCAAAAAAATATCCTGACAGGATTTATGATGTCGGCATCGCGGAATCCCATGCGGTCACTTTTGCCGCAGGGCTTGCAACACAGGGGGTCAGGCCGGTTGTTGCGATTTATTCGACCTTTCTCCAAAGGGCGTACGATCAGATTGTGCATGACGTCTGTCTTCAGAACCTCCCGGTCATTTTTTCCATTGACAGGGCCGGTATAGTAGGAGAAGACGGTCCGACCCATAACGGGGTGTTCGATCTTTCCTATCTGCGGCATATTCCGAATATCGCCGTGATGGAGCCGAAAGACGACAATGAACTCAGGGCAATGTTCGGGCTCGCGCTCAGTCATAACGGTCCATGTGCAATCAGATATCCACGGGGAAAGGTCCAGTCATTCGGACCGTTGTCAGCTCCTCAGTGTCCTTTCAAGATCGGGGAGGCCGAAGTGCTCAGAGACGGAAAGGACGTTGCAGTGATCGCCCTTGGAAATACGGTATATCCGGCGTTCCACGCTGCGCTGAGGCTTGAAAAGGAAGGCTTCACCACGATGGTTGTCAATGCGCGTTTTGTAAAGCCGTTGGACCGCAATCTTATATCTTCCATAGTATCTGCTGTTCCACGGATAGTCACGATCGAGGAAAACGTGCTTCAGGGGGGATTCGGGAGTGCAGTGATTGAATTCCTGAACGAAATGGGAGGCCCTTATGTCAGGGTCAAGCGTATCGGTATCCCTGACATTTTTATTGAACAGGGAGCGCCGGGTGAACTGAGGACGAAATACGGACTCGACGAAGAGGGAATTTATCTGGCCCTGCTTGCTATCCACAAAGAGCCGACGTACAGCTATTGAAGGAAAGACTTGACAGGATTCTTGTATCACGGGGGCTTGTACAGAGCAGAGAAGTAGCGAAGGCCCTTGTGATTGCAGGAAATGTCTTCGTTGACGGCATAAAAGTGACAAAAGCCGGAACCTTTACCAGTCAGGACGCTGATATCGTACTGAAGGATGCGCGATTGCCCTATGTCAGCAGGGGAGGGCTCAAACTTGAAGCAGCGATAGATTACTTCAGGATCGATGTGAAGAATAAGGTGGTCATGGATGTCGGGGCGTCGACAGGAGGATTTACCGACTGTCTGCTGCAAAAAGGCGCCGGAAAGGTATATGCAATCGATGTAGGTTACGGGCAGCTCGCATGGTCTCTGAGAAAAGACCCGAGAGTTATTGTGATGGAAAGAACCAATGTCAGATATCTGGATGCAATGGATGAAGGTGAGGCATCCAGGTTCAGCGGGCAGGAGTTTGCAGACCTCCGGGATCATCTCGTAGATATTGCCGCCATTGACGTATCATTCATTTCCCTCAGAAAGGTCATCCCCGTGGTAAAGAAGTTCCTGAGGAAAGAAGGCGTGATCATTGCGCTTGTCAAGCCGCAGTTTGAGGTTGGCAAGGGAGAGGTGGGAAAAGGAGGGATTGTGAGGGAAGAAGAAAAAAGACTGCAGGCGGTCAAGGATATACAGAGGGATTCTGAATCCCATGGATTCAGGACTGCAGGGGTTTTTCAGTCTCCTGTCCCGGGACAGAAGGGAAACAGAGAATACTTTATTTTCATGAAGGGGGAAAACAATGGCTGATGACAGAATCCTCATAGGCTTCCAGATGTCGAGCGTATCCAAAGAGACGATAGAACTGCTCCTTGAAGACGCCCAGGATCCGTCTTTATATGAAGAAGTCGCAAAGACGAATGTCAACAGGCCCGAGATTCTCGCACTTCTTCTGGAAAACCCGGATACCCCTGACGAGGTACTGCATTTCGTGAGCGGCATCCTCAGGGTCCCGGCAAAAAAGAAAACGGAGATAGTCAGGGCACGGAAGACTTCAGAGGAGCGTTCCGAGAGTATGCTCCAGAAGGTCCAGAAACTGTCTGTTGCGGAACGGATACACCTTGCGCTCAAAGGCGGCAAGGAAGTGCGGACAATACTGCTGAGAGACCCGAACAAGGAAGTGTCATTAACCGTGCTCGAAAACCCGAAAATAACCGAGACAGAGGTGGAATTGGTCGCACGATCCCGCTCCATATCGGATGAAGCGCTGAGAAAAATCACCAAGAAGAGGGAGTGGATGAAGAATTACAGTATTACTCTCGCGCTCGTGACGAACCCGAAAACTCCTCCGGGGATTGCCATACCGCTTGTCAGTGACCTGAAAACGAGAGATCTCAGCCTGCTCGAGAAGAACAAGAATGTCACGGAGGGGATCCGTGCGACCGCAAAAAAACTTCTCCGTGCAAGAAGGCCTCATTAAACAACCTCCAGAAATCTGTTGCAAATTCTTTCCAAATACCGTTAAATAAAAATTTCCTAACATTCAGGAGCAGAGAATATTTTTTAAGAGGTGTCAGGTGCTGAGGACATTTAAAATAGAGAAGACGCATGCAGGGATTATTCCCGAATCAACCCTGTTCAAAACATTGCGTTATCTTGATAAAGAGAAGATTGAAACGCCTTTTCTCCTGATAGACAGTGATAAAGTAAGGGAAAAGACATCACTGATCGGTCGTCATATCAGGAACGCAAGGGTGTTCTATGCGGTGAAGGCAAACCCTGACATCGAGATACTCAGATTCCTCGATACACTCGGGATGGGGTTCGAGATTGCCTCTGAGGGAGAACTCGAGATGCTCTCGTCGATAGGGGTTGAACCTTCAAGGATAATCTCGAGCAATCCGGTCAAGTCCCTCAAGTTTCTGAAGATGGCTGCCGCATGCGGAGTAAACAGGTTCTCTTTTGACTCTGCGGAAGAGGTCAAAAAGCTTGCCGATATGATTCCCGGCTGTAATGTATATGTGAGGCTTTCAGTGCCGAATGAAGGAAGTGAATGGCCGCTCAGCAAGAAATTCGGCGTGGAACTCGACGAAGCACTCGCGCTTCTTTTATATGCGAGGGATATGGGCCTGAATCCTTCAGGGATCACCTTCCACGTCGGTTCCCAGTGCACAAATATCTACAACTGGAACATCGCCCTCGATAAGGCGAAAAACCTCTGGGATCTGGCGTCAAATAAGGGACTGAAACTGCGCCTGCTGAACCTCGGGGGGGGATATCCCATACGATACACGAAGAACGTAATCAGCATAGAAGCGATAGAAAAGAATGTGGACCAGCTTATCCGCGAAAGGTTTCCCGAAGACACTGAGATCCATATTGAGCCGGGAAGGGCGGTCGTCGGTGATGCCGGGGTGTTGGTGACAACGGTAATCGGAAAGGCGCCGAGAGGAGATGAAGACTGGCTTTATATCGATGTCGGAGTGTTCAACGGACTTATGGAAAGCGTCGGCGGAATCAGGTACAGCTATATCGCTGAAACCCGGACGGAGGCAGGGGACAGGAAGGAATGGACAGTGGCAGGCCCGAGCTGTGACAGCTTTGATGTCATCGACAAAAACGTATCGCTTCCCGATCCGCCTGTGGGAACCCTGATTCTCATCCTGTCAAGCGGTGCGTATACCATATCCTATGCCTCGGAATTCAACGGATTCTCAATACCGAAAACAATTTTACTTTAGAGAGGGAGAAAAATGATCAAGTTTACCGAAAAGGCGCCGTATGCGCCGGTGGAATATCTGTACGATGTCGAGGAGATTCTTTACAAGGGCAAGAGCAGATTCCAGGAGATCATGGTGATCAGGAATCCCTATTACGGGAAAATGCTCATCCTTGACAATGTGGTCCAGATGACCGAGAGGGATGAGTTCTTTTACCATGAAATGCTTACCCATGTCGCAATGCGGGCTGTTCCAAACCCCAGAAAGGTTATTGTGATCGGCGGAGGTGACGGGGGCGTGGTAAGGGAAGTATTAAAGCACAGGACGGTGGAAAAGGTGTATTTTGTGGAGATTGACGAAGAGGTTATCAATATCTCGAAAACCTATTTCCCGACAGTTTCCTCGGGGATGGACGACCCCCGTGTTGAGATCAAGATCATGGACGGTGCCGACTTTCTCGCGAAAAGGAAGACCTCTGACATTGATGCCGTGATTATTGATTCCACCGATATCGTCGGTTTTGCGAGAAGTCTGTTTACCGATGAATTCTTCAACTCTGTAAAAAAGTGCCTGACTGATGAAGGAATGTTTGTCACCCACACGGAATCAATCCATTTCCACAAGGATATGGTCATTGAAATACAGGAGGATCTGAAAAAGATCTTTCCTGTGGTAGACCTGTATACAGCTCCCATTGCGACGTATCCCGGCAACTGGTGGGCTTTCGCGATTGCAGCAAAGGGAAACTCTCCAAGGGAGATAAGAAGCGGTTCCGACGTGCAGACGAAATATTACAGCGACGAAATACATCAGCAATCGTTCATGCCGAGAGGGTTGTATGATAAACTTATGAAAAGAGAACTGCACTGGTAAAGCCGCATCTCCTTCCATGGATTACCGGGAGATGGCTGCAATACGGATTTCCCGCTTTCATTAACGGAAAGTTGCATATCACTCAATGAAGGCGGAGATTGCCCCTCTCTTTGTTGCGCAGAAGACAAAGGGCGGTACAGGAGAGACAGATGAATGCTACAATCAAGAAGAATTCCGGCAGGAAATGGTTTACTGACAGGGACAGTCCTTACCGGCAGATACTCCACGGCGTAAAAAAACATATTGTTTCCACCAGGACAAAGTTCCAGAAGGTGGATATTCTGGATACCTATCAGCTCGGCAGAGTGGTGGTCCTTGATGAAAAGATACAGTCTGCGGAAACCGATGAATACATCTATCATGAATCGCTTGTGCATCCGGCCATGGCGACTCACCGGAACCCTGAGGAAATACTCATTCTCGGGGCTGGTGAGGGAGCTACCCTCCGGGAAGTGATCAGACATCCGACAGTGCGCAGGGTTACCATGATTGATATCGATGAAGAGTTTGTGCATATCTGCAAAAAATATCTGGAAAAATGGCACAGGGGGGCTTTTGCGGATCCGCGGCTTGAGATGATCCATGCCGATGCCTTCGCATATCTGAAAGACTGCAGACAATTATTTGACGTCATTCTTGCGGATATCAGCGACCCTTCCGACTGCGGGCCTTCAGCCGAGATCTATACAAGGAAGTTCTACTCGCGTATTAAAAAAGCCCTGAAGCCTGACGGCATCTTCGTGACGCATTCGACTGCGGTGCCCGATATCCCGGGGCAGGGCATGGCAGTGAAGATATTCAGGACATTGAGGAGTATATTTGCAGAGACGGACTTTTACTATGAATATATCCCGAGTTTCGGCAGCGCATGGTCGTTTTCCGCAGGGTCGATGCGTTACAGCCTCCGCAGCGCGCCGTTCAGCCGGCTGCAGAGAACGATACGGGAAAGGGATCTTGAGGGCCTCGCGTTTTATGATGCGGAAACTCATGCGAGGCTGTTCAGTCTTCCAAAGCAGGTGAGATCCCTCCTGCTTTCCAAAAACCGCTAAAATATGTTATAAATATATATTATAAATGAATAAGTTACGCAATAGGAGGACGGAACGGTAATGCCGATTTACGAGTATGAGTGTCTCAGCTGCGGAAAGCAGTGCGAGGTTATCCAGAAGTTCAGTGATGAACCGCTCAGCACCTGCAACGACTGCGGCGGCAGGATGCATAAACTGATATCGCATACTTCCTTTATCCTTAAGGGGGCAGGATGGTATGTGACGGATTATGCCTCACCCGAAAGGAAGAAAGCACAGGAAAACGAGAAAAAACCTGATACCCAAACTGAAGCAAAAAAGGATGTGACAGCCAAACCCGGTGTTGAGCCTGCAGCAAAGACTTGATGCTACAGCCCCATGTGCATGTCCCCTACCAGAAAATTGGTTCCTATTTCCGTTTCATCAGGGAACACAGAATAAACCCTGAGATTTATTTCTCGTCGCGCGCCCTCGAAACCTTTCATTACGCGGAGTTTTCGAAGCTGATGGACCAGCTTGACCACACCCCCTCGATTACCATTCATGCGCCCTTCATGGATCTTTCGCCAGGCGCTGTGGATGCAGGGATAAGAGAGGTTACGCTTGAAAGGTTTTCACATGTGATCGATATCGCCGTTCATGTCAGGCCCAAAGCCGTGGTATTTCATTCAGGGTATGAAAAATGGAAATATGCGCTGAAGACGGACCTGTGGCTTGAAAAAAGCCTGAAAACCTGGAAACCCCTTCTGCAGAGGGCAGAGGCTGAGGGACTGAAGATTGCCATCGAGAATATTTTTGAAGACACACCGGACAACCTCAGGCTGCTGATGGAAGAGATTGGCTCCGGCAATTTCGGGATCTGTTTCGACACAGGCCACTGCAATCTCTTCTCTGCAGTGCCTCTTGATACATGGCTGGAGCAGCTGAATCCTTATCTCATCGAGCTTCATCTTCATGACAACAACAAAACTGCAGATGACCATATTGCCATTGGTGACGGGACGTTTGATTTTGAAAGGTTATTTGCAGCTCTGAAGGGCAGGGAACTGATTTATACGATAGAAGGACATTCTCCGGAAGATGTGATCAAAAGCATACAGCGTTTGGGACAGTACTATAGTTTGTCTGCCTGATTTTTCATCATAAAACCCCTGAGTTGCGGAATGCCGTCCCCCTTATACTGGATCAGCACCTTGTGCGTTTCTCCGAGGGTGCCCGGAAAAATCAGCTTTTTGATCTTCGCGACCTCAAAAAGGTAATCTGAGGAATCTGAATAGAGTTCATTGATGATCTCATCGATGCCGAGCGATATAAGATATGTACCCTGCTGGCAGAACCCGAGTGTTTTCAGCCCCAGATCCTCACCCCATTTTTTTACCGAGGAGAAGTTCACATGGGCAGTCATATCCTGCTGGCCTGTATTCCGGCAGGGGTGTTCATTTACCTGATGACGGTGGTAGCATAACAGCGTGCCCCTGTTGCGTTCCTCGCTGTAATACTCCCATGCAGGATAGCCGTAGTCTATTGTCAGGATGAATCCCCCGGAGAGAGTTTCATTGACCTGTCTCAGCCAGTCCCTGATCCCCAGATTGATTTCGGTTCGGTATCCTTCGGGAAGCTGAACGGAAAATTCCCTCAGGTAATCGTACAGTGCAGCAGTGCTCGGAGATCCCTTTATTTCCTGCAAACATGGAGTTTCGTTCTCCCTTCCGGCCTCATTGCCTGTGACAGATGAGGGGGAACTTTTTTCATCGGTAACAGTGATATAAATCTCTTTCAGTCCGTCGTGCATCTCCACAAGATGCACGGGAAAGGCATCCAGAAGTTCATTCGAGACAATGCAGCCTTGTATTCCGGAGAGTTCTTCCAGCGAGGATACCCAGGTAACCTTGCCGGAATAATGGCTGAGCAATGTTTTCTGTTTCTGCATGACAGAAGGGTTTATCTCCGCAATGATATAGGAAATGCTCCGGAACATATCCTTTTTTTCACAGAGGTAAGTCAGGATATCGAGGCACATAAGGCCTGCTCCTGCGCCAGGTTCTATGATATGAAACATCTCAGGCCTGTTCATGATTTCCCACATTTCCATCAGCTGTCTCGCGATCATTGCCCCGAATGCCGGGTGGAGGTGCTGGCTTGTATAGAAATCACCTGCCTTCCCGATCTCGGTGTGTGCAGAGGTGTAATACCCGAGACCGGGTTCATAGAGCGCCATTTCCATATAGGCCCTGAAGGTGATCGGGCCTTCCTTTCGGATCCTCTGGCATATGTGTTTTTCGAGAGGGTTCATAATCCCCGATTATATCTACTGACCGGCATAATTGACAAGCAGCATGATTTTTCGAGGTATCCTCCTGTCCTGAATCCGGGGCCTGCGGCTTCCGGCCCGTGGCTACCAGGGGGCTATTGCTGGATGTTTCTTCAGTTCGCGCGAATTATGATATAATCTGCCATGCGGGTAATCATTGTCGGAGCGGGTGAGGTCGGATACCAGATAGCCAAGTTTCTTTCCGCCGAGTTCCTGGACGTTGTCCTCATAGACAAAGACAGGAACAAACTCAGGAGAATCGTTGAAGAGATCGATGTTGCGGTTATCGAGGGAGAAGGGGGCGATCCGTCTGCGCTCAAGGAGGCGGAGGCATCCAAGGCGGACATAATCCTGGCGGTGACCGACAGTGATGAAACCAATATGATCGCCTGCCTGCTGGCAAAGGCGATGTTCGGAATCCCGCGAAAGATTGCGCGGATACGAAATCCGGAATACTTCAACAATGAAAAGCTCCTCAGCAGACAGAATCTGGATATCGACCCTGCAATAAACCCGGAGCTTGAAATTGCGAGGGCAATCATACGACTGCTGCAGGTTCCGGATGCGACCGATGTGGAGGAATTTGAAGGCGGACTTGTAAAGGTAATCGGTTTTAAGGTGACCGGAGAATCTCCGCTGCTCGGGAAGTCCCTGAAAAAGCTCGGGGCGAGCATGGAAAAGAAGTTCCTGATAGGTATTATTGTCAGGGAAGACAGGGCGATAATCCCCTCCGGAAATGATGTGATCAGGAGAGGCGACATAATCTATATGCCGATGAAAAAGGATGAAGTTGAACAGACTGTAAAACTTCTCGGAATGGCGACGAAACCGGCGAAAAAGGTGATGATACTCGGAGGAGGACGCACGGGCTACTACATAGCTTCTGCCATAGAGACGAAGGCGGAAGTGAAAATCATAGAGAAGAATGCGGAACGGTGCAAATATCTCAGCCAGAATCTCAAAAGAACGCTGGTGCTTCATGGCGATGGCGCGGAGCAGAAGATACTTATGGAGGAGAATATCGCTGACATGGATGCGTTCCTGGCCGTCTCCAATAATGACGAGCTGAATATCATGGTGTCGCTTCTTGCAAAGAAATTCGGGGTCAGGAATACGATTGCCATTGTCAATAAGACCGACTACATGCCGCTTGCGCACAGCCTCGGGCTGCAGGCGGTCCTCAGCCCGAGACTGATTACCGCGAGCACCATTTTACGTTATGTCAGGAGAGGAGATATCCTCTCGTTGACCGCAATAGCGGAGGCAAAGGCGGAGATCATTGAGGGCAGGATCGGCAAGAAGTCTCCCCTCATCGGGAAGACGCTCGACAAGGCGCAGCCGAAGGCATCGATAATTGGCGCGGTTATCAGGAATCAGGAGTTGATTATACCATCGGGTTCGGATATGATCCTTGAGGGAGACAAGCTGATAATCTTCACACTCCGTGAGTCGATCAGGGAAGTGGAGAAAATCCTGGCCTGATGGTCCCGGCTTTTCTATGAATGTAAGAGTAATATCACATTTCATCGGCATTGTGCTCATACTGATATCTCTCTTCATGCTTCTGCCTTTAGCGGTTTCCCTGATCTACCGGCAGTCGGACACCATGCCCCTCATTCAGTCATTCGTGGTGACACTCCTTGCAGGAAGCATACTTTACCTTACTGCGGGCAGATACAAAAGAGAAGAGATACGGCACCGGGAAGCCCTCATTGTCGTTACCCTCACTTGGGTTGTCACCTCATTGTTCGGTTCGCTCCCCTTTCTCCTGTCGGGAACGTTTGATTCCTTTACCGACGCCTATTTCGAATCGATCGCGGGCTTTACCACAACCGGCTCGTCGGTACTCGTTGACATAGAGTCGGTTCCCAGGGGAATTCTGTTCTGGAGGAGCCTCATGCAGTGGATTGGAGGTATGGGAATAATCGTGTTTGCACTTGCCATTCTGCCTATCCTCGGTACCGGCGGAATGCAGCTTTTTAAGGCAGAAGTGCCGGAGATCAGCGTTGATAAGCTGAGGCCGAGGATTCTGGATACCGCAAAAGCCCTCTGGCTCATTTATCTCATCCTTACGATGGCGGACGCTTTGCTTGTCATGGCGGCAGGCATGAGTGTGTACGACGCTGTATGCCACGCATTCACCACGATGGCGACGGGTGGGTTCTCGACAAAAAATGCGAGCATAGGGCATTTCCAGAGCCCGTCCATCGAATATATCACGAGCCTTTTCATGTTTCTGGCGGGCATTAATTACTCCCTTCATTTTTTCGTATTTAAAGGCAAGCTTTCCAGATTATGGGCAAATAATGAATTCAGGTTTTACCTCTTCATCACGGCGCTGGCAACCCTGATGATTACCGTGAGCATCTGGAAGTCCTCGTATGACTCTTTTGCAGATTCGTTCAGATACTCTCTCTTCCAGGTTGTCTCACTCATGACCACAACAGGATATGCAACCGCAAATTTTGAATTATGGACTCCTTTTGCCCAAATAATACTCGTGATGGTGATGTTTTTTGGCGGCATGATCGGGTCGACCGGCGGCGGGATAAAGCAGGTCAGAATCCTCCTTATGATAAAGCAGGGGTACCGCGAGATGTATCAGCTGATCCACCCTCGGGCAGTCACCACGGTGAAGCTTGACGACAAATTCCTTGACAAGGAAATCCTGGGCAGCATTTGGGGCCTGGTATTTCTATTTCTTGGCGTATGCGTCATCGCATCTGTCGGCATGGCTGCGACAGGCCTTGATATTGTGACCTCAGCAACTACCGTCATCTCAGCCATGTGCAATGTCGGTCCTGCACTGGGAGACGCCGGACCGGCAGAGAATTTTGCGTCGATATCTGTCATCGGCAAGTGGATACTCGTATTCTGCATGCTTACGGGGAGGCTCGAGGTGTATACCGTCCTCATACTTCTGGTCCCGCATTTCTGGAAAAAATAGCATCGCGAAGCATAAAATGCTATTCCGGGACCGTTACCAGCTTACCGTTCTGCAGCAGAAGGATCCGGTCTCCCAGTCTCTCTGCCTGGGCCCTGTCATGGGTAGTAATGATGACCATGGATTCGTGGTTCCTTTTTATCCTCAGGATGATGTCTTCGATGATGCGTTTGTTTTCCTCGTCAACAAACGCTGCCGGCTCATCGAGAAAAAGTATCTCGGGTTCGATCACAATCGCCCGGGCGATGCCGAGCCTCTGGGTTTCCCCGCTCGACAGGGTCAGCGCGTTCTGCTCCTTCCTGTCAGAAAGACCGACAAATTCGAGCGACCTCTCAACGCATGCAGAATAGTCTTTTTTCCGTATATCCCGCAGTCTCAGGCCATATGACACATTATGAAAGACTGAGGTGTTAAACACCCCGATTTTCGGAAGCACAAGAGTAATACGCCTCCTCAGAGATATATCATTGGGAAGTGGCATGTCTTCGGCCCGGTAAAGAATATTACCCCTGTCAGGATGTTCAAGGAGAGCGCACAGCCTGAAGAGAGTTGATTTGCCGGAACCATTCGGCCCCATCAGCACATAGACCCCGTTCTCGGAAAAGGAAAACGAGCAGCCCCTGAGCACACGTTTGCCGTCGTAGCTCTTGTGAATATCCGATATTTCCAGGGTAAGGCTCATGTTCAGGTCCTTGCCGTTCCCTTTCTCTGAAAGACATTCAGGATAAAAGTGACCAGTGCCGAAAGAAGTATGAGAATGATGCCGAGCGCGAGTGCGAGTTCAAAATCCCCCTTATCGGTTTCAAGGGCGATCGTTGTCGTCATCACCCTCGTATATCCGGCAATGTTGCCTCCGACGATCAGGACTGCCCCCACTTCGGCCGTCACCCGGCCAAACCCTGCAATAATGCCGGAAAGGATACCGTAGCGTGCCTCGTTTACGATCGTTACAGCCACCTGAAAAGGGGTTGCTCCAAGGGTAAGGGATGCCTGCCTGATGATGGGGTCAACACTGACGATAGCCGCTTGGCACAGGGACGCCACAATAGGCAGGGCAAGGACACTCTGCGCGATTACCATTGCGGTCGGGCTATAGAGGAGAGCCATGAACCCGAGCGGGCCGCTCCTCGATAACAGGAGATAGAGAAAAAGACCGACCACTACGGGCGGAAGCCCCATAAAAGTGTTGAGAATGGTTACCAGAAACCGCCTGCCGGGAAATTCCGTCAGTCCAAGTATTGCCCCTGCAGGAATCCCGATCATTGCTGAGATGAGGAGGGCGGTTCCCGACACGCGAAGGGACAGGAATATGATATCCAGGAGCTCTCTGTCAAGGTTCAGTATCAGAAAGAGCGCTCTGAAAAAACCATCAGTAATCGTATCCATGTCGATAGTTTTCCGGATATTCCCAGGTCAGATCAATGCCTATTTCGCATTCGGAATAAAGAGCTGATTGCCCAGCTTGTCCCTGAAGGAACCGATTGCCTGCTGCCCTTCCGGAGATATCAGCCAGGTGATGAATTCCATGGCCTCCCTGTGCCTCACATGGGTGTGCGTGTGAGGGTTTACCGCCATGACACCGTACTGATTGAACAGCATGGGATCACCTTCGAGCAGGATGGTCATGTCGAGCCTGTCTTTTTCCCTGGTTGCAAGCCATGTTCCCCTGTCGGTGAGCGTGTAGGCTCTTTTCTCATTTGCGATGCGCTGGGTCTTCTCCATTCCCTGGCCGACTTCAAGATACCATTTCTGTCCCTTCGGATCAATCTGCGCTTTTTTCCAGATCGAAAGTTCTTTGGTATGCGTGCCGGAGTTATCTCCCCTTGAGACAAAGGCATTGCCGCTTCCGGCTATTTTGCCGAAGCCTACTGCGACTGATTTTATCCCTCTGATCTGTGCGGGATCATCAGGTGGTCCGATGACCACAAAATCGTTATACATGACATCATGACGGTTGACAAAGAAGCCTTCCTCGACCGCCTTCAGTTCCTGCTCCTTCGCATGGACAAATGCCACATCTGCGTCTCCCCGTTTCCCCATCTCTATCGCCGCACCGGTGCCCCGTGCGACGATTTTGACCTTTATGCCCGTCTTTTTCTCAAATAGTGGCAGGATATACCCGAACAGACCTGAATTTTCAGTGCTCGTGGTGGACGCACAGATGATCTCCTTTTCCGCAGAGGCATTTCCCGGAAAGATAAAAAAAGCCGCCAAAATTAAAAACAAAAGACTTTTCCGCAATCTCATGGAATACCACCTCTTATGAATAAAGCTATTCCCCGGCGATATTATACCGGCAATTAGTCATCCCTGTAAAACCGATGATATAAATCATTCCAGTTAGTCGCTAAAGGAGACATGTATCCCGATAGGTTATTGTCATTACAAGGAATCTCTCTGTTTCGCAATTTTCGATTAGCGTAGCGAAATAGTCCGGAAATCTGGTTGAAAAGGTGAGCTGCTCAGCATTTCTTCCCGTCTACCCCGCAGTTGCTGTTTGGATTCCATACAAAACGCTTCTCACGTGGCGCCACAGTTCGTCCCTGCCTTCCCCGGTCGTGCTCGAATGGATGAGCGACGGCACATGCGGGGGGAGCATCAGCCCCCTGCGGATCGCGGCAATGTGGGCCGGTCGCCTGCCACGGCTGATCTTATCCGCCTTTGTCCCGACGACGACATACGGGATATCCAGCCCCCTCAGCCATTCCGAGGCGTGTATGTCGTTCCTCATGGGCTCATGCCGCAGGTCGATCAGATGCACAACAAGGGCAAGGCTGTCCCGTTCCTGCAGATAACCGGTGATGAATTTTCCCCACTCCCTTTGTTTCCCCTTTGATTTCGCTGCATACCCGTACCCGGGAAGATCCACCAGATACAACTCCTCGTTGATCGCAAAAAAGTTGATCGTCTGTGTTTTTCCGGGCAAGGAACTTGTCCGGGCCAGCGCGCGCCGCGCACATAATGAATTGATCAGGGATGATTTCCCCACGTTGGAACGGCCGACTATCGCGATCTCAGGGTACCCGGCACTGGGGTACTGCTTCGGTCTGACCGCGCTGATCACACATTTCGCCGAGAGTATTTTCATTGTTATTCCTTGTCGGGTGTCTGCACCACGAGATTAAATATTGTACCACGGTCTGCAGGCGGCCAAGGAGTCATTCCGACGGCTGTGAGTGAGCCCAGAGTATTCATGAAGCGTGGAACAGCAGATGAGATGCAGTATCATCGCTCATTCTCGGTCTGCGTTGCAGACCTCCGAGGTACAGAGCGTTCTTCGCTTTAAAGCATTGAATACTCCGTAAATCCGCGCTGATACTGTATCTCATCTGTATTGAGGAATTTATTTTATGAATAATAGAGGTTAGGATATGTATTTTCACATCTTGGCAGCCCGTCGCGGAAAGGGGGATTAGCTTGTTTTCTCTTCCCCGCAGGGAGAGGGCAAGGGGGAGGGAGTATTGAAAGGATTTCTCACAGTTAGAAACGTTTTTGCTCTATCAGAATATCCCGTGTGATTCTTTGCATAACAAATAATCACACGCTCGGATTCTTCAATCAAGAAGGACTATCTTTTGATCA
This sequence comes from Nitrospirota bacterium, assembly GCA_040754395.1. Taxonomy (NCBI): domain Bacteria; kingdom Pseudomonadati; phylum Nitrospirota; species Nitrospirota bacterium. Next base: position 56,345 of record JBFMCL010000008.1, read on the forward strand.
CTTTAAGGCTTATTTCTTGCTCCCTAAACTAAACTCCCGTTGAGTTTTCCTTGAAGAGCAACCTTTCACATAGGAATACGCATTTCAAAAAATTCCTCACTATGTCGATTGCTTATTCAAGTCAATGCCTTGAAACCTTGAGAAAGAGGCGAAGCGCCTCCCACTTGGTAGTTGTGGGTCACTGAAAATGGAGAATTACATAAGAAAGCTTTCAACGCAAACACTATCCCCTTCTCCCTAGTATACCGTCATTTTTGAATTACATTGACTAACCTGTAAGGACATGCTATTGTATATATGAGATTTTAGGGGTTTTTGCGTTCACAGAAGGCCACAAAGACTTTTAGCTTTGTGGCCTTTTTTATTGGGTCCTTCTGAGATTTTAGTTCATAGAAAAGGAGGTAAGCAAAATGACACAAGGAACTGTGAAGTGGTTCAACGATAGCAAAGGTTTTGGCTTTATTACTGCTGAAGACAATATTGACGTTTTTGTTCACCATACGTCTATTCAGGGCAGTGGTTTTAAAAGCCTTGCCGAAGGTGACAATGTCAGCTTTGATACTGAAAAAGGCCCGAAAGGCCCCAAAGCGATCAATGTGGTTAAGCGCTAATTAATTGGGCAAGGCTCCCTCCGGTGGAGGGGGCCTTCTCCTTTGAGAGGAATGAGAGGAACATGAATAATAATAAGCATGCAGCAATGATGGAGAGGAAGCAGGAGATGATGCAGCAGAAACGTGACGCAGGCTCCATAGCGACACACTTCCCTGAGGTTGCAAGCATCGACATGAATATGACTTATACCCAGGAGGGGACAAGATCGATACTCCGGACTTTTCATTTCACTCCCGGCAGCTATGCTTTTTTCATGGTAAACTGCTTAAGAAAAGACTGTGTTGATGGTGGTTTTGATCTCACAAAGGTTATCAATGCAATGATTAAAAGTCGTAAAGTGCAGACAAAAGGAGCACTCACCTGTAAGGGCACTGATTCGTCTACCAACCACTCAGATATTATGTATGAAGTTGCCATACAATATACGTAAATCACTCTAACTTTTAATCTTGTGAATTTATCAGACAGCAGTATCTCACACGCAGATTCAGCTCCCTGCGTGGTTTTGAGCGTATTCATTCCTAAATTTGTCGTTTCAGAAATGACCTTCTCCTGAGTGCTCTGCGACAAAGTATCCAAGCAGATTGAAAAGGCCAGAGGTTTTATAAACAAAAAAGGAGATTAGATGCGGCAATACGAACCTGATGGTAAAATTCGCTATTTGACTCTTGTATCCGAATTTCTCAGGGATTTCAGAGAACTTCATTCCCAATTAGACATTTTTGACCGATTTGGCAAAGATTGTTTGACGGATATAACAGATATCCCTCAGACTGGAACCATGGTCATGAGTGCATCCTGGCCCGAGGGTTCTGAAAAAAAGGTATTTCAATTTAAAGAATCTGAGAAAAGGTGGGGCATTGTCGATCTCATCTTCTATAAAGGAAGACTTGTGAATTTTCGCGCTCAGATATTTTTTCAAGGATGGTTTGCAAAATCGAAAGCGGTTAAGTTCAATTCACTTAAACTGCGTCCTTTAATAAAAGAAAGCTTCGAAAGGGGAAATGTTCACCATGATTTCTCGAATGATACTTGTTCGTGTTATGATGGTCATGGGTTAAAAATAACCTTTTGTTACGAACCTAAAACAACAAGCATTGCAACTACGATTGCCGAAGAAGCCTATGCATAAATCCTTAAGTTCATACGATTCTCAGTAGATTTCATGATGCAAAAGTGTTGGCAGAGCCTATATCTGGTCATTCTAAAATCTTAGTTTATAAACAAGGAGGGTAAGGAACAGGAAGCGTAGCATCTGAAGAAACGGTACATAAAACGCTTAAAATCAGGAGGTTTTATGGATAATTCATCTCACTATATCAAGATGTGTGAAAGTGCAAGAGTGATACAAAAGCAGTGGAAACCTGAATTTGGAGATTTTTTTATCTCGATGTCATTAGGCCTGACTTCACCATGTCAGCCAATTACAAGTGATCTTGAGAAAAAGATATCTTACTTAAAAACAATAAAGGCCGTCTGGCTCCCAAGGCAAGACCAGCTACAGGATATGGTAATCGATAAATATGCAACACCCTGGGATTTAGCTATTGCATTTAGTAATGTTTTGATGGGAGACAAGGCATCATACTTTGATAATTTTGATAGTATGGAAAAACTATGGCTTTCTTTTATAATGCTTGAAAAATATAAGAAGAAATGGATAGAAGCGAAGTGGGGTTAATATGAATGGTGTATTGAAAGAACTCTATACTTCTATGAAAGGGAAAAAGAACGTATTCAGTTTTCTGAGTGATGAAGATATAGAGAATTTGTCCGCTTTTTTTGAAAGCAAGCATATTCTGGCAGGTGAGACTCTCTGGAAAAGAGAGGATCCTTTCGATTATATAGCTATTATTGCTTCAGGAAAGGTGGAAATAAAAAAAAAGGCGGAGTTCGGGGGCATGAATGTGATTATGGGCAAATATAGCAGGGGGGCATTATGCATTCTTGATGACAGTCTCAGGAAAGTTACCGCGGTAGCACTTGAAGATGTCTCCCTCGCGATAATTACTCAGGAAAGCCTTGATAAACTGATCGCCACAAATCCCGGATTGGGAGCCAAGCTCCTGAAGGGTATGCTCCTTACCGTATCAGATCGTTTAAGAAAATCCTTTGATCGTATTGTAACGTTCTTCTGATCTGTTTTATTTCGTTGACTCACTGAATTATAGTGGATGTGTTTGCTCCTGCTTTATTAAGAGGTATACTATGAAAGGTGAAGAATGAACTGGTATCAATCAACTGTTAAGGAAATATTCGAGAAGCTTAGGGTGTCAGAGAGCGGGCTATCCGATTCAGAGATCAAAGAGCGCCTCCTGCAGTTCGGGCTGAACAAATTCATTGAAGAAGAGAAGACAAACAGACTGAAAATACTGATCCATCAGTTTACCAGTCCACTTATTTATATCCTGCTCATCGCCGGTGTGGTGACAATCTTTCTAAAGGAGTATATAGACTCAGGAGTAATCTTTGCTGTTGTAATACTGAATGCAATTATCGGATATATACAGGAGTACAAGGCAGAGGAGAGTGTCAGGGCCCTCAAGAAAATGGTTGTTCCAAAAGCTAAGGTTCTGCGGGAAGGAAAAGAGAAAGAAATCAACAGCGAAGATCTTGTGCCGGGGGATATTGTTTTACTTGCATCAGGAGTGAGGGTGCCTGCAGATCTCAGACTGTTTAAAACAATTGAACTGAGGGTTGAAGAAGCAATGCTGACCGGAGAGTCCCTGCCTGCTGAAAAAGTAACTTCCCCGATCAAAGAAGCAAACCTGACGCCCGGTGATCAGAAAAATATGGCATTTATGGGCACAATTGTCGTAAGTGGCAGGGCAAAAGGCGTTGTTGTTGAGACAGGGCATAGCACTGTCCTCGGACAGATTGCCACCGAAGTCAGGGAAGTGGTGGTGATAAAGACCCCGCTTCAAGATAAACTTATGCGGTTTGCAAAGTTAATAGGAATTCTTGTCATAGCTTTCTCAGCCTTGGTCTTTGGAGTAGGAATGTTGTTGGGAGGAAAGGCTTCCGAGATGTTTATGATTGCCGTAGCTACGGCAGTCTCAGCAATTCCCGAAGGGCTGCCGGTCGCGGTAACGATAACAATGGCCATAGGGGTTGCGAGAATGGCAAGGCGCAACGCCGTCATAAGAAAATTACCTGCGGTCGAGACACTCGGGAGCACAACCATTATAGGATCAGATAAGACGGGCACCCTCACAAAAAATGAAATGACCGTAAGGGTGGTGTACGATGGCGAAAAGGCATACAGAATAAGCGGAATCGGATATGAACCAAAGGGGGAAATCCTCTATCAACTTGAACCAGTCGATATCAAGGCATCTGCAAACCTGCTCATGGTCTTTAGGATAGGCATGCTCTGCAATGAATCCAGTATTTATGAGGAGCAAGGTGAGTTTAAGGTAGATGGTGATCCGACAGAAGGGGCATTAATCGTTTCTGCAATGAAAGCAGGTCTTAACCTTATAGAGGAAACGAGACACTATCCTCAAACAGCAATAATACCGTTTGAGTCTGAGCATGGGTATATGGCAACCCTTCACAGACACAGCGGAAAAAAGTTTATTTTTGTGAAAGGTGCTCCAGAAAAAATACTCGATATGTGCACTGAATGTGCAGTAAAGGATAAGATCGAGATAAAAGAAATACTGAATAAAGCCAACCTTTTTGCCAGAGAAGGCATGAGGGTCCTTGCCATGGCTTATAAGGAAGCACCTCATGATATTGATGAGATAACCCATCATGATATTGAGGGAAATCTTGTATACGTTGGGTTACAGGGAATGATCGACCCACCAAGAACAGATGTGATGGATGCAGTGAAAGGCTGCAAAAAAGCCGGCATTAAGGTTGTGATGATCACGGGAGACCATGCTGCTACAGCCTCAGCAATAGCAAAGATGCTCGGAATATCAAGTGAGGAATCCGGAGTTATGACCGGCAAAGAGATAGAAGCAATGAGTGATGATGAACTCTTCAATAAGGTCAAAGACATTTCTGTATTTGCAAGGGTCTCACCCCAGCATAAACTCAGGATAGTTGAGCAGTTGATTCGATATGGAGAAGTCGTTGCTGTGACGGGTGATGGAGTTAATGATGCACCGGCCCTCAGGGCAGCGCATATAGGAATCGCAATGGGGAAGTCGGGAACTGATGTTGCAAAAGAAGCATCTGATATGGTTCTCGCAGACGATAACTTTGCCAGTATTTTCGCTGCAGTTGAAGAAGGAAGAGTTGTATACGACAACATAAAAAAGGTTACTCTTTTCCTCATCTCATGTGGATTGGGAGAATTGATTGCCATCATCGGGACAATCGTCATGGGATACCCTATTCCCTATATCCCTGCACAGATTCTCTGGCTTAATCTCGTAACGAATGGCCTGCAGGATGTTGCTCTTGCCTTTGAACCAGCAGAAAGAGGTGTATTGAACAGATCTCCAAGGAATCCAAAGGAAGGCATTTTATCAAGCCTTATGGTACAGAGAACATTATTAATGGGAATAACGCTGGCTGCCGGAACACTGTTTTTATTTATCTCAAACCTTAACGCAGGGGTGCCTCTTGAAAGGGCGCGCACAATTGCCCTCACAACAATGGTTTTTTTCCAATTCTACCAGGCATTCAACTGCCGTTCAGAGACGCGATCCATTTTCAAAATGAGTCCGATAAGCAATCCATTGCTGTTTATCAGCATGATTGCTGCATTCCTTGCACAACTATCGGTGATTTATGTCCCGGCGTTCCAGTGGGTCTTCAGGACAGTGCCGATTACAATGAACGAGTGGGTGCAAATATTTCTGGTCTCCACTACAGTCATACTTGTAGTTGAGATGGATAAATGGATAAGGGGGAGAAAACCAGGTCGTTAGCTCTACCGCGGTTTTAAAATGCTTAATAAAAATATTACATAGAGCGGCTGTAATGTTTCGGGTTTCGCGTATCGGGATAAATGAACCAGGCATATGCACTTCAGCGGCGGAAACAGGGGGAAGCCAGTGAATGAACAGAGGACAATAGCATACTTTTCTATGGAAATAGGACTTGAAGCCCGGATGCCAACTTACAGCGGCGGCTTGGGTGTGCTGGCGGGAGATACGATCCGCTCCGCAGCTGATCTCAAAGTTCCTATGGTAGCGGTCACGCTGCTTCAACGCAAGGGATACTTTCGCCAGAAGCTTGATGCAAGCGGGTGGCAGACTGAGGAGCCTGTCGAGTGGGCTGTTGAAAGTATTTTGGAAGAGATACCAAAGAAAACCTTTATCACTATCGAGGGACGGAATGTTTATCTTCGTTCCTGGAAATATGAAGTCAACGGCATCGGAGATTTTAAAGTACCGGTGTATTTCCTGGATTCGGATCATCCGGAAAATTCCGAATGGGACAGAACACTGACCCATTTCCTTTACGGAGGGGACCAGTATTATCGCCTCTGTCAGGAGGTAATACTCGGTATCGGCGGCGTGAGGATGCTCCGTACCCTTGGATATGAAAACATTAAGCGGTTCCATATGAATGAAGGACATGCTAGCCTTCTTGCATTGGAGCTTCTCAATGAACAGGCAGGAAAAACAGGGCGAGAGCCAACCCGGCCTGAAGATATTGAAGCTGTCAGAGAACAATGCATTTTCACAACTCACACGCCGGTACCGGCAGGACATGATCAATTCCCCATTGAATTAATACGCCGCATCATAGGGCCCCGTGAAGAAATTTTTAAAATAAAAGATATTTTCCTGTATAACAACCTGTTTAATATGACGTATCTTGCTTTGAATATGAGCCGCTTTATTAATGGAGTAGCAAAAAAACACGGGGAAGTTTCACAGTTGATGTTTGAAGGGTATACAATCGATGCCATCACGAACGGAGTTCATGCAGCGACTTGGACCACAAAACCCTTTCAGAACCTTTATGATCGGTATATCCCTGGCTGGAGAGAGGACAATTTCAGCCTCCGATATGCTCTAAGCATCCCGAAGCACGAGGTCTGGGACGCCCATGCTTTGGCGAAGAATGAATTGATTCAGCATGTGAACCGAGAAACTGGTACCGCGATGGATTCAGACATCCTGACGCTGGGTTTTGCACGGAGATCGACGACTTACAAGAGAGGAGAACTTCTTTTTCAGGATAGTGAGAGGCTCAAAAGAATATCATCGGAGGTCGGCAGGTTTCAGGTAATTTACGCCGGCAAAGCTCATCCGCAAGACTCTGCGGGCAAGGAGATCATCAAGCGAATCTTTCATGCAAAAGAATCCCTCAAGGCGAACATAAAGATCGCTTATCTTGAAAATTACGACATGGAGATAGGAAAGCTCATAACATCAGGGGTTGATGTATGGTTGAATACCCCTCAACCGCCCCTCGAAGCCTCAGGGACAAGCGGGATGAAAGCAGCCCTTAACGGCGTCCCAAGCCTGAGCGTTTTGGACGGTTGGTGGATTGAAGGGTATATAGACGGAATTACTGGATGGTCTATTGGTGAGGTTGGCAGGGGAGCCGAAGCGAGCAGTGACTGGTCAAATGATGCCTTGTCTCTTTACAATAAGCTGGAGAATATTGTTATTCCACTTTTCTATCATGATAGGGACCGCTTCATCGAGATGATGCGCTCTTCCATTGCCCTGAACGGGTCGTTTTTCAATACCCAGAGAATGATGCTGCAGTATGTGTTGAAGGCGTATTTCTGAACTTTTCTCCAGTTTCACGTTACGACAGGTCTTGTGAATAGTCCCGTAGACAAAGGAACAATCATGAAATATCTGGAGAGGGTTGAAAGAGTAATCGTTATATCGTTCTTAGTGATGATAGTGTTGGTTGTATTTCTTTCCACCGTGGATTCGGGATGAATTAATAAAAATATTACCACTCCCTGTATTATTAACGTTACCAACAATTGTTAGTGTACTCCGCGGTCTGAGAGAATTAACCGCAGTGCACATTAGTTGAAGAAATGTTAAAGGTTCTTGAAGCCCTAAAATCGTTTGGTAGTGGCTGTACAAGCACCGGGGTAAACATTTCTTAAAGGTTCATTAGCTGAAATTCTTTTACTTCAGAGCTGGCGTTTGCTCCGAATGATATTCAACGTTTTTTAGAATATTTCGTGACTCTCTCTTTGCAGGTGAACAGCGTAGAATCAGATTATCACAGTAACTGGGAGAATGCCAAAGCTTAGAACAATAGTCCGTTTCTTCAGAAAACTGGCCGGATTAAAATATCGCAAAAGAAACCTATTTCGACAGATCGAGAGCCGAGACCCCAACTTTGAGGGATAATACGACCTCGTGAGGGACAATACAGGGCTTCTCACTAAACTTGAGAATCTGGATAAAGGGGCTATAAGCACGTCGGATAGTCGTAACGATCGGAGGTCAAGTTTGACTGTGGTGAGAGAATATGTCGAAAGCAATATTTATGGATAAATAGGGAAACATCACAAATTCTATCATGATTCCATTCATAGATTTCCCTTCAATAGCTACCCCTCATGTCAAGAAAATGGGATGTGTCCCTGTTAACAAGAAATGGGAGCAGGAATTATCATATGCCGTTTTACTCAGGAGGGCGGCGCAATACGCTCACCCTCCTGATATGCTTCGCTGGGTTAGAAGGCAGCAACAATCTGAAGGGAAATCCGGTTATCTCTCGTAACATCGTCTGGTTTATCAGTTTGCGTCCAGTATTCAATAAAACCTTTGATATTCTCTGTGAAATAATATCCTATGTTCATGGTCAGTTCTTTGTATTTATCGTCTCCGTCATTTTCCTCGTAACTGTCGAACCTCACAAGGGGGACAATTAGGGGTCGGGCATCCTTTTTCCATACATAAAAGGCCTGGGTATACCATGCATTATTATCCTCGCTCCCCGAGGCTTCCCTGTCGTCCTTTGCATGAAGATAGGCACCTGTGAGCCTGACATTGGAATAATCCACCTGAATATCAAAACCATATCGGCTGAAATCGCGCTTTACATCGTCTTCCTCCCATCTGCCGGTAATGCCAAACCCTCCTATGGATAATTCAGGGATTATATCCACTGCAAGCCTCCCATGGAAATTATTCGCATTTTCTCCTTCAGCATCATCCGCAACGCCGCTGAATCCAACACTGTAGAATAATTTTTCAAATGACCTTCCGTATAATGCAACTGTCTGACGGGAACTGTCGAGAGTCCCGTCGTTATCAGCTCCGCCAAACGGAGTATCAATAACTGAATAGGCGCCTCTCGTCAGTCTTCTTTTTCCTGACAAAGTATCATAAGGATCTGCCCATAGTACCGGTGAATAGGACAACTGGATGTTCAGTGCCTGCATCGGATGATACCCGAGAACACCGGTGCTGATCTCAGGGTCGAAATCTTCCTCATCTTCTGCTTCTATCTCGAGGAATCCCGACACATTCTTGTACAACAACCCTGCCACCATTAACTCCACTTCATGCAATGCCCTGACTTTTCTGGCTCCGCTCTTTTTCTCATCATATGGCCGTGAGACTATAACCGCAGAAAGAGGCACATGTCTATCCCATTGAAGGAAATCAGAAATACTCTCGGTTTTTTCATTGCCGGGAAACTTGTAGCCGTTTTCCTTAAACGTCCTCCCCATCTGATTCAACTGAGGCCATGCCAAATGGCAGCTGACACAATTCATTTGGTACTTTCTTGCAAAAGCCGGTATCGCACTTGAGTCTTCCGGCATTAAACATACACAGAGAAATACCGCGGTGACTGTTAATGCAGTTATTACGATAAAACGTCTCATGGTGTCTCCCTCCCTATTTTTTATGTGAACTGCCCCATCAAAGATGGATATTTACTTGAGACCAACATTGCTTTATCAGGCTCAACCAATGTTCAGATGGTATGTACATTTCGCGTCTCGAAGGACAACCACAATGCAATGTGAAAGCATGCGAAATCAGGCACGGGCAGGATTTATGCTAATTATTGTTTTCATGGCGGGGTAGGCTCTTTGCACATCTTTCTTTGGCAGAACAGGTATCCAGATACATGATTTTGCAATTAAGCAAGCCTGTAACAGCATTTTGATGACAGGTTAACTTCGATTTATCACTAACCTGATGCGTCATGGATTTCCCTGCGCTGCCTTACTCAAAGTAAATTACATTATGCACATTTTGTCAAATTATTGAATCGGATACTGACAACTTTATTCCGTTGATATTTCAGGAGGGGTTTCATCAGGCGGGATTGCTGCATTATATATAAATCATTTGGTAATATGAATGAACGATGATTAACAACGATATATTGCGGCAATTACGGTATGCGCTGAGTCTGAACGATGCTTCGATAATCGAAATATTCAGGCTGGCGGGTTGTACAATTGCACAAAACCAGTTAAACGGTCTTCTCAGGAGTGAAGACGAAGAAGGTTTTGTGCGTTGCAGTGATGCGGATTTGGGATGCTTCCTGGACGGAATGATTTTGCAGCGAAGGGGAAGGAAGGAAACCGCGCAGGGTGAGACGATGAAAACACACCCACGGCTGACGAATAATGCGATACTGAAAAAACTGAGGATTGCCCTCGAGCTGAAAGAGGAAGATATGCGTACGATTCTGAAACTGGCAGATGTCGAAATATCAAAATCCGAACTTTCGGCATTATTCAGAAAGGAAGGGCATAGAAACTACAAGGAATGCGGTGATCAGTTTCTCCGAAAGTTCCTGAAGGGCCTTTCATTGCGATACGGAAACGAGAAATTCTGATCGGGTAGTCATGAGAAGGATCGAGGCAGAATTGTCGTAAAGAATAGAGTCCTATTTTCCAAGAAAAAATGGTATTAAGAGAATTTGCAACTAAAGTTGTAATTTGAGGAATAATAACGTTGTGTTGATTTGACAATCGTACGAGCACATTTTTTGTGTGCTTGTAATATTTCATGGAAATACGATATCCTTACAGTAAGGAGGTAAGGAATATGCTTGCCAAGAAGACTTCAAAGAATCAGCTCACGTTGCCAAAGGATGTTGTCAATGCCTTCCCTGAAACCGAATATTTCGATGTCACAGTGAAAGACCAAAAGATAGTGCTTACCCCGGTTCGGATAACGCCGGTGAATGCAACGCTGGAGGGTGTCAGGAATAAGATGAAAAAGCTTGGCATTAGCCCCAACGATGTATCCGAAGCGATTCAATGGGCAAGAAAAAGGAAATAGTCAGGGTTGTACTGGATACCAATGTGCTTGTCTCCTCCCTGCTTTTCAGGGGTGCAGTATCGGAATTAGTCACTCTGTGGGAAACAGGAAAGATAGTTCCGGTAGTCTCAAGGGAAACCTTTGATGAATTCCGAAAAGTGCTCATGTATCCAAAGTTTTCTCTGACTGAAGAGGAGATACAGGCGATAATTCATGACAATATTCTTCCATTTTTTGAAGTCTGCGATATCACAGAAAATATTAGCGGAATATGCAGGGATTCCGGGGACGACAAATTCATCGCATGTGCTGTTGCCGCATCTGCAGATTTCATTGTAAGCGGAGACAAAGATCTGTGCGCATTGGGAAAATATCGATCCGTAAAGATCATAACCGTGAACGCACTACTGAAAATGTTCAGATGAAAATGGAGTCGGATTTCTCCGGAGGCGGTAACGTTCTGATCAGGTATAATAGTACGAAGAGCGGGATACACTCCTGATACCAATGGCACGGAAAAAGCACGCGATCATAGATATCGACAATACGCTGTGGCATTTCTGCGACATGCTCCATGAGCAATTGCTGCGGATCAACCCTTCTTTTCCCCCGACGGATGAATGGATTGACTGGGATTTCTGGCAGCATTTCTGCTCAGAAAGCGAATTCATGAATGCCATTCATCACGTGCATTTCAACCAGGACGATGAGAAACACATGCCCTATCCAGAGGCACAATACTTTCTTCAGACACTCAGGGACGAGGGGTTTCATATTACCATAGCCAGTCATCGTTCAGAGGCAAGCAGGAAGCCCACCGAGCGGTGGCTGCACAGGCATGGCCTTCCTTTTCATAACCTGCACCTCTCGTTCAACAAAGCGGTCCTCTTTGAGGAAAACTGCTGCGTTGTCGTGGATGATGCTCCGATGGTACTGGAAAAGGCAAAAGAAAAAGGGCTGATAAGTGCGGGGTTATTATTCCCCTGGAACAGGCTTTACCGCGAAAACGGCTTTGTCCTCTTCGATAACCTTAATGATATCCTACGGTTTGTCCTCGGAAAGTATGCAGAACATGCATGAAAGCGCATCTGTTCCGTTCGGTCAGGAAAACTCTTCATTACTGCATTGGAATGATGGTGCCGGCGCAATAGGGTGGATATGGCGGGGTGGACGGGACTTGAACCCGCGACCTCTGGCTTGACAGGCCAGCGTTCTAACCAAGCTGAACTACCACCCCGTGACAACCAAATCACTGCAGAATAAAACTCACGATATACCTCTGTCTACAGTAGCAAGACTATGGTAGGCGGAACAGGGCTTGAACCTGTGACCCCAGCCTTGTAAGGGCTGTGCTCTCCCAACTGAGCTATCCGCCCAAGAATTAATTTTATACACTATGGCGGCTTCTTTTGTCAATTGCACGATGCGGATCGCGGTTACTGCTTCAGGGAAACCGTACCGTCTGAAGGGTTATAATCGTAGCGTGACAGGTCAACGTCGCCTCTCAGCAGCTCTTTTACTGCATCGAGATTTTCCGGGTATTTGTCATGTGACGCACGATATGCCGCGACAGCCTTTCTGACCGCATCGAGATTTGCCATTTCCCCTGCCTGCTGCCCCTTCCTGTAGGAACTGACAAGGCTGTCTCCGTATTCACTCACAGGATTTTTCGGTTTCTGGTCACATGCAAGCATACACAGTGACGCGATGCTTATGACAAGGATAGCGAATGATCTTTTCATGAATATATTCTACCCACAAAGGCGGAGGTGCTGTCAAATGTCACGGTCGGAAAGCCTCAGGGAATCCGGGTCGGAATACTTCCACTGGTATCTCAGTATTGTGCCCCGGATAGGGCAGTCGTCAGGCTTTGAGCTCGGGTCCGGAATGTATACGAATCCGTCTGGTCCCGAGCAGGTGGCCGAATTCCTCAGAAACGTTGCGATCAGATAATCTGCCTAAAAGTATTCATTCAACCTTGCGGTCTTTCCTTCATGCTACGGGATGCAGAGGGAATCCAGGATGCTGTAGACTGCCTGCACGGCTGGTGAGTCTTCTGAAAGAGCAAAGACAGAATTTCCCCGGAGATCGTTTTCGAATATTGCACTATCCTGCGGCACCATGCCCGCAACCTCGAGACCATAGCGTTCTGCCAGTTGGCGCAATGCAGCCTTTTCATTTCCTGTTACCCTGTTGATGATGACGACGCGTCTGTCCAGTTCGAGCCGGAGTTCACCGGCGAGCATGTCTATTCGTGCAGCAGTCCGTATGCCCCTGACCGCGGCATCGCTCACGATAAGAAGCAGGTTCACCTTGTGCGTTGTCCTCCTGCTGAGGTGCTCCATTCCCGCCTCATTGTCGATGACCACATAGGGGTATGAATCGGACAGCTTGTCGGTATATTTCCTGATGATATTGTTGGCAGCGCAGTAGCATCCGGGGCCTTCGGGTCTTCCCATGACCATCAGATCAAAGCCGCTTGATTCAACAAGCGACTGCTGTACCTGATAGTCGAACATCTGTTCCATGGACATGCCTCCGGGACGGTCTGCGCCGCTTCTGACAATCTGCAGCGATTCCTCGCGCAGTCCGCCTATGGTAGCGTGCAGTTTCACGCCGAGCGCTTCATTGAGACAGGCATTGGAATCTGCATCGACGGCCAGCACAGGCAATTTCCTCCTCTCGATCAGATACCGGACCGTAAGACCCGCGACAGTTGTTTTGCCTGTCCCGCCCTTTCCTGCCAATGCAGTAACAAATGCCATAAAATATTATACAATCAGTTGATATTTTTCATGTAATTTCAGAAAATATATCAGAGATATACATCTTGGGCGCGGAGGATGATACCATGTCGGACTTATTACAATATTCAGCGAAAAAAGTTACTGCAGCAATGGTTTTTTTCTTTGCTGTTGTGGTCATGACAAATATGCCATTATACAGCGCGGAGACTCGCAAGGTACCCTTGTATGTTGGTTCGGACAGATGCAAGAAATGCCATGAAAAGGAATATAACAGTTTTATGCAATATGCCAAAAAAAGCAGGTCTTACAACAGCATAGAGAGGGTCAAAAAGGGGCTTACGCAGGAGGAAATCAGGGGATGCTACGTATGTCATACTACCGGCTACGGAAAGCCGGGCGGGTTTGTCAGCCTTGAAAAGACGCCTCATCTGAAGAATACAGGATGCGAGGCATGTCATGGACCTGCTGAATTCCATGTCAAAACAAGCGATCCAGATTACATAAAAAGAAAAATGACCCTGAATGACTGTGAAATCTGCCATATTTCCGAGAGGGTTAAGGCGTTCAATTATAAGCCCCTGATCCATGGAGGCGCACACTGAAACTCAGAAAATAGGGATATTTGCATGCAAAACTCAAGGAAAGGCAAAGGATGATTCTCAACGCGATAAGAAAACATCTCGGTTACAAGATCATGGCTGCGATGCTCGTCATCATACTCCTCCTGCTTCTGGCGGAAATCTATATGAGGATTTATTTCGGCACCAAGGACAGGCTGGAAATCGCCAGCGCGCTCAGTAACGAACTCGCTGTTTCGATTTATGCGGGCATCAAATATCCCATGGAAATCGGAGACAGTGAAGCGATAAAGAGGGAAATGAGGGATATCAGGGAAAAGATGAAGAATGTTGAGGTCTTCATCTGCGACTTTGATCAGGAGATTGTCTATTCGACACATATGGAACTGGTGAAGACTAGACTGCCTGGAATAATCAGGAATAAAAATATATCAGACACCCTGGAAGAAACCCTGAAAACAGGAATTCAGCCGCTCTTTGACCCGAGAAACCCGCATGAGGATATGGTCAATGGAAAGAGGCACCTGGTAGTGATGAGACCCATACTTAATGATAAGGACTGTTACCACTGTCACGGGTCCTCCAGAAAGGTTCTTGGCGGCATTGTGGTCCGTCTGGACGCAGAAAAAACCTATGCGCAGGTTGCAGCACAGCGCAACAGGACGATCATGATAGTTGCATTCCTTATCCCCATCTCGGTAATTCTTGTATTCCTTATGGTGAACAAGCTTGTGAGAAGGCCGATTGAAAACCTCGCAGAGAAGGCAAAGCAGTTTGCTGACGGGGACATGTCGGTTTCGGTCGAGATAAAAACAGAGGATGAAATAGGGATTCTCGGCAGAACATTCAACAACATGGTCGAAAGCGTTGCGTCGACGTCCAAGAAGCTGGAGGAGGAAGTAAGCAGTAAAACGACACTGCTGAATGAGAGGACGAAACTGCTGACCCTTCTTGAGCGGGCAAACAAGGAACTCAGGGAGCTCGACAAGCTGAAATCTACCTTTCTGGCCAATATGTCACATGAACTCCGCACGCCGATGAATGCGATCATCGGCTATACAGATCTCCTGATAGACGGAGTCGACGGCCCGATCAATGAGGACCAGGAGAAAAGCCTGAGAAAAGTCGCCACAAATGCCCGAAATCTCCTTCAGCTGATAAATGACGTGCTTGATATCTCGAAGATAGAAGCGGGAAAGATGAAGCTCTCACCCAAGGAGCTTGATCTGAAAAGGCTCGTGGATTCTGCCTTGCCTACGTTTGAACCGCAGTTGAAACTGAAAGGGCTTACCCTCAGCGAGGATATCCCGGAAGGAATGCCCCTTGTGTACGGAGATGAAGACAGGATACGGGAGGTTTTTACCAACCTTCTTTCAAATGCGATCAAATTTACCAATAAGGGGGGGATAAGGATCACCGCAAAACTTTCCGAGAGAGGCGTGAAGCCGGGGGAGCCCCCGCTGTTTATGGAGATATGTGTTGAAGACACAGGCATAGGAATAAAGGAAGAAGACGTTGGGAAGATCTTTGATAAGTTCGTGCAGGCTGACCTTACCACAATCCGGCAGTACGAGGGAACGGGCCTTGGACTGAGTATTGCACGGGGACTGATTTCACTGCACAAAGGGGTCATTTGGGTTACGAGCAAGGTGGGGGAAGGAAGCAGGTTCTGTTTCACCCTGCCACTGAAGAAGGAAATACTCGAAAAGCCAATGGAACCGGTCATCGAAACCAGAATTGCGGAAACGCTTGCCGATTATTATGGAAAGTCCGTTGACAATTTCATGAAAGAACCGGAATATGGCGGAAAACCGGTGAGGTGCTGGGAATATATCCGGTGTGGACAACCGAGCTGTCCTGCATACGGAAGCAAGGAGAGCAGATGCTGGCTGATCATGGGCACTCACTGCGCCGGAATGAAGATCGCAGCATATCCGGAAAAAGCTGACTTCTGCAAGGGATGTGAACTGATCCAGAGCATCGTAGCGAAATCTGATGACGAACATTTGTCTGAAAGAATGACGAACAGGGATAAAGACAAAAAAACGGTCCTTGCGATAGACGACAATCCCGAGGCTATTGATATCATAAGAAAATACCTTGGAGAGGACTACAAGGTGATCGGGCTTTACAGCGGTGAAGAAGCGGTGAAGAAGGCGAAGGAAATCAACCCGATAGCCATAACACTTGACATCATGATGCCGAAAAAGGATGGATGGCAGGTGCTGCGGGAACTGAAGGATGACCCTGAAACACAGGACATTCCGGTGCTCGTCATCTCGATTGTAGACGATCAGAGAAAGGGGTTCAGTCTCGGGGCAGCGGAATACATTATCAAACCTGTCGAAAGGGCGGTGCTTTTAAGAAAACTCAATACACTGGAAAGGACCGCAAAAATCAAACGGGTGCTGATTGTCGACAATGACCCCAATACTGTGCGGCAGATCGCAAGTGTGCTGGAGGAAGCGGCGTACCAGGTTATGACAGCATACAACAATGAGGATGCGATCAGGTCAATAAGTGATATCAGACCTGATTTGGTTGTTTTGAATCTTACGATGCCCGAGACCGGTTTTGATGTCATAGAGCATATCAAAACACATAAGGCAGTCAAAGATATCCCCCTGATTGTCCTGACACAGAAGGATCTGACCGAAAAGGAAATAGACGATCTGAACGGCAGAATTCACGGAATACTCAATGAGGTTGTTTTGACCAAAGAGGATCTTCTTCAGGAAATCAAGGAGGCTATTCAAAAAATTGGCAAGGCCTGAGTGCACCCGGTTGAAATGGCATGCTCCCGGGTAATATATCTCACAAATCAACCGATAAGAATGGTTATTTTCGCCCTGCCGCAGGAAAAAAAGAATTTCTCGAAAAATCTGATGATTCTATATAATAGAGGTAGCAAAAATCAGGGGCAGGGATAAAGGGGAACTGTGCCGAGAAAGATACTGATTGTCGAAGACAATGACGACAACCGCGAGCTTGTGGTCAAAGTGCTCCGGAATAAAGGATATACTACCATTGAAGCTGTTGACGGGGAAGAAGCACTCATTAAGGCAACTGCCGAAATACCGGATCTTGTACTGCTGGACATCTCTCTTCCGAAACTGGACGGGTATGAAGTCGCCAAGAGACTCAAGAGCCGGGAGGAATTTCTGGATATCCCGATAGTAGCCTTTACTGCCCATGCAATGAAGGGAGACAGGGAAAAGGCCATTGCGGCAGGGTTCGAAGGCTATATCTCAAAGCCTGTGAATATCAGGGAATTGCCCGATCAGGTCAAATCGTTTATCCGCGGAAAAAGGGAGAGCATCCTGGGTGGAGAAGAAGAAGATTCTGATAGTTGATGATGCTGTCGATACGGTCGAGCTTCTGACGAAAAGGTTCCGGTCCGAAGGGTACGATACTTCAGAAGCCTACAATGGGGAAGAAGCGCTGAGCAAGGTCCCCGAATACCATCCTGATTTGATTGTCCTCGACATAATGATGCCGAAAATCGATGGGTACGAAGTCTGCCGGACACTCAAGACAGATGACAGTACCAAGTATATCCCGATTCTCATGCTTACCGCCAAAGGAGAAGTTGATCATAAGGTGAAGGGGCTTGATATCGGGGCTGATGATTATATGGCAAAGCCGTTTGACTACAAAGAGCTTGCTGCAAGGGTAAGGTCGTTGCTTTCGATTAAGGCAACGCATGAGAAAAAGGTGGAGGAAGAAAGGTCAGGGGCCCTTGAGCAGATGATGGAGCAGGTTGCTCATGAGATAAGAAATCCCCTGACCGCAATAGGAGGATTTGCCCGAAAGGTCTTCTCGAAGCTTCCCGAGGACGATCCCAACAGGAGATACATGCAGATGATCATCGAGGATGTTGCAGTGCTTGAGAGCATGATCAAGCAGCTCATAGAACTGAAGTCGATGTCAATCTCGATGAAGGAGCCTGCTGATATCAATCAAATCATCAGGGATTCCCTGCAGGTGTTTGAGCAGGACATCCGGCAGAAATCCGTGCACGTCGAAACCGATATGCAGGAAGGCCTCCCAAGCCTTGTGGCGGACAGGAAGCTTCTCAAGAGGGCATTCTGCAATCTTATCAAGAATGCGATTGAAGCAATGGAAAGCGGCACGAAAGTGCTGAAGATCAGCAGCAGCAATACGGATAACAGTCTTGTCCTGGAGTTCGCGGATACGGGGAAAGGAATTTCTCAGGACAAGATCAGGTATATCTTTGATCCAATGGTCACTTCTAAAGTCTATGGTCCGGGGCTTGGACTGACATTCGCTTCAAAAATCATACAGGACCATAACGGCACAATCTCGGTAAAAAGCGAACCTGAAAAGGGTACCGCGTTCAAAATCGTCTTCCCGGTCGGAACTTCCTGATCGTTTTTCTCAATGAGAAACCTTTCTGAGGGATTTGGGAATAACTTTATATTTATGGAGGGATAGTATGGCTGATCTGAAAAATATCTGCGGCAACCTGGTTGATCGCCTTGATCTGCGTTATCAGCCTGTCGGCGTGACGCTTTACGGAAAGAACGAGGCGTTACCTGAAAACATTCCCTTTACAGATGAAAAACTGAAGAGTTACTGCCAGGCACTCGTCCTTGCAGGCAAGGAAAGGACACTTCTTCTGAAAAAGGAGCACATGGGCTGCAAGCTGGGGACCGCGGTGCTGGGTTTTGAGGAGAAGGCTGAGGACCTGCTCGATGACGGCGCATTCGAAAAGTTCGAGGCAGGATTATTTGCTACTGAGGAAGCCTCTGCTGAGACCATGCTCAAATCTACCTATCTTCCCAGAGACCAAACGGGGGCTGCCTTCATAGCTCCGCTGAGCGCTTTCAGGGACGTGCCCGATGTGGTGGTTTTTTCCGCGGACAGTGAGCAGGTCATGTGGCTTCTGTATGCCGTGAACTATGAAAAAGGCGGTGCGATCAACCTTCCGCAGTCCGGAGGCGCACTGGGCGGATGTGCTGATATCACCGCGTGGCCGATACTCATGGTTCAGCCAAATGTTACCTTTCTTGGCCTTGGGTGCCGGATAAAGTCATCTCTGGATGCATGTCATCTCATGATGGGGATTCCCGGAAAAATGATCGGGATGGTGCATGGAAATATCCTGAAGATGGAAAAGCCGATCGCCATGCTGAAAAAGGCAAGAGACGGTGCATAATGCGTATGTGCAGCGGAGAGTGCTATTTCGTCTTCAGGGTTCGTATGCGGGCAATCTCTTCCTGATAGCCGTAAATATGGGCACCTGCGCTGTACGCATACATGGGACCGTTGCTCAGCCCTGCTTCAGACGCAACAAACTGCTTAAGCAGTTCTATGCCGCCAAGGTTTGTGGGAAAGCCTGCCCATAAATCCCACGACCTGAAGTACACGCTTACAGTAAGCAGCAGATCATTACCTGACGGTATTGCCTTGAAATCAAGCAGCCTGAGGCAGGGCGGATCGATTTTCCCGTCCTTGCCAAGGCAGATGTCGAGGTCTTCAGGAGTGGCAACCTCAATTACCGCCTGATTGGTGAGAGGGGTTTCCCTGAGGATTTCGATCACGCGTTCGAGCTGGGTCCCTCCGTTCGGCATGCTGTGCTGAATCCTGCTTGCATAGGTATATGTTTCATTGTCAGCCAGTTCCGGGTTCATGAGATAGTTGCTGAAATAATCCTCGATATACTCCATGGTCGTTGGTGCGGGAATGCACAGGCCCGGAGGGATTGTCGGGACTATATCATAGTACGGGTGCTCTATGAAGACCGCGATACCCGGGAACTGAAGCCGGTACTGCTCATTTTCGAATGAGCCCTTCTGAATATTCTGGGAATATGCCTTATCGAACAGGTTATAAATGAGCTGAAACCACGCGTCGGATATAGTTTTGGCTGTCAGGCAGAAAGGGAGCATAACCTCACCATTTTTGCCGTATAGTGTATCATTTCGACCCCTGCGAAGAGAAGCAGAATATGAATACTTTACAGAGCATGACCAAAGAAGTAACATTCTGGTAATACCATGCATGAAAAGAAGCATGAAATAGCGGACAGGAAACGGTAAACGGGGGGAACCATGAAAATAAGGGAGATAATGACGCGAAATGTGCTGACTGTTGAACGGGACCAGTCATTAAAAAGCGCTGCTGAGATAATGAGTGATCGGGGAGATCATGGGAACGCCTCCTGTTACCGTCAGCAGTGATATGCCTGTGGTAAGGGCAGGTTCTCTCATGATCCTGCGGAGGATCAAACAGGTCCCGGTGGTAGACGGGGACAACCTTGCCGGTATCGTTACGCTGACAGACATCATTAACCATCTCCTCGAAAAAATGCAATGAAATACCTGCCTGCAGAATACGGTCAGTCTTTTCTCTCGAATGCCCTGCCTGCCACAAGCACAAAGCAAACCGACGCAGCAAGGATGACCGAGATGCTTGTGATGAGGGAAAAGTCGGGCCCCATGCGGCCTGCCATGTCAGGGAACATCACATGCTTTATGATGTCGATTCCGTAGGTAAGCGGATTTAATCTGGCCACCAGCTGCAGCATACCGGGAAGGAGTTTTACCGGGTACATTGCGCCTGAGAGAAAAAACATGGGCATGATAATGAAGTTCATAATGACGCTGAAGCTTTCATAGCTGTCGTAGAAAGTCGCAATGACAATCCCGAACGCTGAGATGCAGAATGACAGCGAGACGCATACTGCAATGACCTCAACAATCTGGAGCATCCCGAGTCTGAATCCGAGGAACGGGAACAGGGCGAGGATAATGACCGCCTGAATGGTGGATACGATTGTGCCGCTGAGTGCCTTCCCGATGACGATTGAGAACCGGGAGACCGGGGCAACGAGGATCTCCTTCATAAAGCCGAATTCCTTGTCCCAGATAATGGATATTGAAGAAAAGATCGAACTGAAAAGAATCGTCATGCCGATGATGCCCGGGAAGATAAACTGGGTATAGGGAACGCCGGTATCGTGAGGGACGAGCCTTGAGATACCTGCTCCCACAATAAAAAGCCACAGGAGCGGCCGGGCGATGGCCGAAAAAAGCCGGCTTTTTTCCCTGGTGAATTTCTTGAATTCCCTGGCTACGATGACATATACCGCGTTGAATTCCATCAGATTAATGAGTTAATATCCTGATGTTCTGCATCGTTCCCCTAATGTCGCCTCCTGTAGGCGCGGACAGACTCCCGCACGGAATCATTGCCGGAGGCATCCTCCTCCCTGATCGTCTTGCCCGTGAGTTTGAGAAAGACATCGTTCAGGGTAGGCTTCTGCACCCTGACGGAAACGACCTTCTCCCCCAGAGTCCGGATGAGGTCAGGGATACAGGTGTCGCCCGTGCTGCAGGTCATGTAAAGCTGATCCCCTTTTTCTGACACGCGCATCTTGAACACTGATTCTATCTCTCTTCTGACATGCAGATTGTCTGTTGTGGTGATCGAAACGACATCTCCGCCGATCGTCTTCTTCAGGTCTTCGGGAGTATCGAGAGCGATTATCTTTCCGTGATCTATGATGGCAATCCTGTCACAGACTTCGGCTTCTTCCATGTAATGGGTCGTCATGAAGATGGTGACCTTGTGCTGTCTTGGGAGTTCAGTGATGAATTCCCACAGGTTTGTCCTGCTCTGGGGATCAAGACCAAGGGTAGGTTCATCAAGGAAGAGCACCCGCGGTCTGTGTATCAGCCCGCGTGCGACCTCAAGCCTGCGCTTCATTCCTCCGGAAAATTTCTTCACGAGATCGTCTTTCCTGTCATACAGGTCTACAAACTTCAGTACATCGTGTACACGGTTTTTCATTTCGCTCTTGGGCACATCGTACAGGTAGGCGTGAAATACGAGATTTTCATAGGCGGTGAGATCCTTGTCGAGGGTAGAGTCCTGAAAGACAATCCCGATTGCTTTCCTCACCTCGGAGGGTTTTTTCATGCAATCATGCCCTGCGATGAAGGCCCTGCCCGAGGTAGGGGAGAGGAGGGTGCAGAGGATATTTATCGTGGTGGTCTTTCCGGCGCCGTTGGGACCGAGAAACCCGAAAATTGTACCTTCATCGACTGTAAAAGAGATATCGTTGACGGCAAGGATTGCGCTGAACTTTTTTACAAGATTTTCGACTGAAATTATGGGCACATCTTAAGTGTACCATGTATCAGAGGGCTGTGAAAGGAAAATGATTCCGGAGGAATTCGTGCCGCAGAATTACCGGGAGTACCGGCTGATTATTGGTACCATTCGATCCTGTTGTACGGGACCTTCCAGTGGATGAAGTCATGCCAGATTCCGATCGGAGCTTTTTCCACACCCCTGAACCTCTTGTGAAGGACGGGAAGCGCGTCAGGTACATACAGGAAGGTATAAGGCTGGTCGTCTGAGAGGATTTCATGAATCCTGTGATAAATCTCCTTTCTCTTGCCGAGATCAAATACCCTCCTTCCTTCGAGCAGGAGCCTGTCCACCTCTTCGTTCCTGTATGAGACAAAGTTGAACTCGCCTTCCCGTGTTTTCGAGGAATGCCATATGTCGAACATGTCCGGGTCGCGTGACAGCGCCCATCCCATGATCACCGCCTCAAAACGTTTTTTGTCGATAAATTCATGCAGCATGGCCTGCCACTCGAGCACCTTGATATTCATGCGGATGCCGATAATCCTGAGGTTTTCTTTGATGATCTGGGCGGTTTTGAGTCTTGCCTCATTCCCCTGATTTATCAGGACTGTGAATTCAAATGGTTTTCCGTTCTTTTCGAGCAGGCCATTCCGTCCCATTTTCCAGCCGGCCTCCTGTAACAGATTCACTGCCGCTTCAGGATCGTATGCAAGGTCTTTTACCTCAGGGTTATATGCCCATGATTCCGGGGGAAAGGGGCCTGTACAGGGGGTGCCGTATCCAAGAAGCACCCCTGCGATGATATCTCCTTTGTTTATTGCGTGGGTGATCGCCTGCCTGACCCTCCTGTCGGAAAACCTTGGGTCGAGCAGGTTGTATCCCAAATAGGTATATCCGAAAGAGGGATATCTGAATTTCTGAAAATATTTATTGAAGAATTCGGTGTCCGCCTGAAGCTTGTATTGAGGTGGCGTCAGCCCCATGAAATCTATGCCGCCGAATTTGAGTTCGAGGAACATCGTTGCGGTATCAGGGATGACCCTTGCAATGTACCTTGCGATATTCGCTTTTCCCTCGAAATAGCGGTCAAACGCTTCAAGTACGATTTTCTGGCCGGTAACCCATTCCTTTAACCTGTAAGGGCCTGTTCCTACAGGGTTTCTGCTGAATACCTCATTTGTGATATCTTTGCCTTCAAGCAGATGTTTAGGGATTATTCCCATCCCCCATGATTCGAGGGCAGGTGCATAAGGTTCCTTATAAAGGACTTTTACCGTATATCGGTCAATTACCTCAACCCGCTGAACCGGGCCGAAATTACTGCTGTAGGGTGTCGGGATCCGGGGGTCGATGACGGTATTATAGGTGAAGAGCACATCGTCGGCCGAGAATTCGGCTCCGTCATGCCACAGGACTCCCTTCCGCAGATGGAAGACAATCTGCAGGCCATCTGGCGAGACGTCCCATGATTCAGCAAGATCCCCTGTTATTTTGATGTTCCTGTCATATTTGGTGAGCCCGTTATAGATCCAGCCGCTTATGTCTCCGGAGGCACTGTCGGATGCAAGAAGCGGCAGCAGCCGTTTCGCATCTGCGAGGGAGCCTAATGTAATCGCGTCAGGTTTCTTAATTTCAGGTTCCCGGGTGCAGGAAAAAGAGGAGAGTATCAGGAGCAGAAAGAGCAAAAATACGGGGGAAAATTTTTTCACATGCACTTCATCCCGTACCTCTCCGCGTGTATTTCTGAAACATCTGAACTCCAATCAGCGGGCAAAAGCCAGCAGGCTTTGTCGTCCTTCTTTCGGCGAAGGGGATTTCAGCATTTTTTCTCAGGAGTCTCCGACCCCTTTTTTTTCGGTATTCATGTCGAGACCCCCAGTTTGGGGAACACGAAAAACATCAGGACAATCCATACCACCAGGATAATCAGACCTGTGATCCAGTCGTTCAATAGTACCTCCTTTGGTAAAGCACGTCTTATTTCCTGTCAATAAACGCCTTTAAAGCCTGTGCGTCCAGAAACCCGGCGACTACACGTCCGTCTGGCATTATCATGGTGGGAGCGCCGGTAATCCCGAGTTTTGCGGCGAGCTTTATATTGTCATCCACCACGGAAGTCTTGCATTTTGGCGCCGGGATCTGCTTTTTCTCAAATGCCTTCTCGAGCAGCTCGAGCGAATTCTCACATACGATCGCCTTTGCCTTATCATATGCAGCCGGATGCATCCTGAGAGGAAACATCTTTATATAAAAGGCGATGTCTTTTCTTTCCCTGACTACCTTCTTCATCTCCTGATGAAGTTTCGCACAGTGAGGTCAGTCAGGATCATCAAACACAATAACCTTGTTTTTCGCGCTTTGTAACCCCACCACAAGCGCGTCTTTCAGAGGGATCTGGGAGGCGTTGACCTTTTTTATTTCAGCGAGACGCTCCCGCGTCAGATTCCTCTGTCCCTGGACTGTCAGGAGAGAGCCTGAAAACAGGTGTTTTTTGGGGAGATCCACATAGATTATCCCCTTTTTCCCCTGTGAGTCCACGCCGACTTCCCAGAGATATTTCACAGGGCCGGGGTTTACGCTCATCACCTTGATGTTCTGATCCAGATTTTTCATGATAGCAGCGGCTTCCTCTTTCTTCAGGGAGTGACATTTGTGACAGTCCTGTCCCTTCGAGGAGAAGGCCGGGAGATCATTGGCCGAAAACAGGAAAAGGACAGCACACACGAGAAAAAATGCCCTTCGCATTGTTCTACCTCCTGTATATCTGATATTACCATAAAAGGAATTCATATGCGTATCACATTAATGGTAATATATTTTCATGAGCGACACCGCAAGGGATTCCCTGTTCCAGATACTTACCGAAGAAGGGCTTCTCAGTGAAGAGCATATCCGGATGATCAAGTCCAAGGAAACCCTGCTGAGGTCTAAGATCCTGAAATCCAAAACTCCGGGCCTCCGGCCGAATATTGTCGACCAGTCTCTTGTATCGCTGATCGATATTATCGAGTCGCTGCGGCTGAGCACACCGAAGACACATGGCAAGATCATAACCGCGGACATGATCATGACCGCAGTCGCCAGGCATCTTCAGATGCCCTTTATAAAGATCGATCCCCTGAAGCTGAACTACGATCTGGTGACACAGATAATTTCGAGGCCATATGCGATCAGGCACCAGATTGTACCGATAGCCCTGTCAGATAATACGCTGACGGTTGCAACTGCAGACCCCTTTGATACTGAGGCTATTGACTGGATTCAGAGGGTTACGGGGTACAGGGTTGAGAGGGTGGTGACGACAAAAGCGGACATCCTGAAAATAATCACGGAATTCTACGGGTTCAAGTCCGCGATAACCTCCGCACACAAGGAAATAGATACGAAGACAGACCTCAGTGATCTTGAACAGTATGTCAGGCTGAAATCTATCACGGAACTCGAGGCAACAGACCAGCATATTGTCAACGCCCTTGAATACCTTCTTCACTATGCATATTCGAGCAGGGCTTCGGACATTCATATAGAACCCAAGAGGGAATTCAGCCTGATACGCTTCCGCATCGACGGGATTCTGCATAATATCCACAAGATACCGAAGGCTGTGCATCCGCCGATTGTTTCAAGGATCAAGACACTGGCAAGAATGGATATCTCCGAAAAGCGGAGACCCCAGGACGGAAGGATCAAGACTGCCTATGAAGGAAAAGAGATCGAACTCCGCATCTCTTCCATCCCGGTCACCTTCGGAGAAAAGATCGTCGTCAGGATATTTGATCCCATAATTCTCATGCAGGATATCGGGGAACTGGGTTTTTTCCCGAAGGAACTGCAGATGGTGAAATCCTTTATTGCCAACACTCATGGAATCATTCTCGTGACAGGACCGACGGGAAGCGGCAAGACCACGACACTGTATTCGCTTCTCAGAATACTGTCAACTTCGGAAGTGAACGTGTGTACCATCGAAGATCCGATTGAGATGGTCTATGAGGGATTCAATCAGACTGCGGTTCATCCTCACATTGACCTTACATTCGCCAACTGCCTGAGACATCTGCTCAGGCAGGACCCTGATATTATCATGGTCGGTGAGATAAGGGACCTCGAGACAGCAGAGAACGCCATACAGGCAGCACTGACGGGTCATCTCGTGTTTTCGACACTGCATACCAATGATGCGCCGAGTTCAATAACAAGATTGATCGATCTCGGGGTTCCCCCGTTTCTGCTCAATGCAACAGTGCTTGGGGTTATGGCCCAGAGGCTTGTCAGAAAGGTCTGCATTCACTGCAGGGAAGAGTATGCCCTTTCAAGGGACGAGTGCATTATTCTGAAGATCGATTATGAGAAGGCAAAGAATTATAAGGTGGCAATCGGCAGGGGGTGCGAGGAATGCAGGGGCACAGGGTACCTCGGACGGACAGGTATTTTTGAAATGATGCAAATGACCGAAAAGGTCAGGGAACACGTGCATGAGAATACTTCACCCCAGCTTATCAAAAAGATTGCCCTGGGCCAGGGAATGAATTCCCTGAGAGAGAATGCCATCAGGAAACTTCTTCAGGGGACCACCACAGTCGATGAGGTTATCAGGGTAACCGGAATCATGTAACGGATGGCGGTTCCGTTATCGTCAGTCTGAATACACAATGAGTTTGTGAATAATCCGAAGGGGGAGGTGCAGTATGAAGGTTGTGGCGTTCAACGGGAGTCCGATACAGTTTTATGAGGAATCAAGGATTTTCGGCGTGTCTCTTTTTGCGTTGACGATACAAAAAAACCCGAAGGGCTCGGTGGAAGTATTCAGCAACTGGTGGGGCTCTGACGGACTGATGTAAAGTGTATCAAGAAAGCTGATGACATGCCTCTTTTTGCCCACCTTGCAGATCCCCTTGCCACGTATCCCGATTACCACATGCTCATGCCTGTGCTTTTCGAAGCTGCTGTAACCGCCGGGCGCTATCTCGAAATACCTCAGATGAAATTTCGCGGATTCGCCTCGACTGCCGATCAGGGTCTTTCTTAAGATATCGGACCAGTGCATGCCTGATGGCTTGTATTTTTCCGTTTTGACCCCCTGCCAGGAGAAACCGCCTTTGTATCTGTAGATTCGGCTTGTCGTGCCACCTTTTCTGCCTCCCTTACGGCTGCTCACGAAATCGCAGAAAAGGGCATTATTTTCTTTGCTGCGGCGTTTCATTTCTTCTTCCTGAAACCGATAAGAGTGCAATTTTTGCAGATATCAACTCTCATTAAAATTTACCATGACTTTCAGCGAATCACCTGCATGCGCGGTAAGAGCGAACGCATCCGATGCCTGTTCCAGCGGAAACCGGTGGGTAACAAGTGCGTCGGCTCTGACGGTCCCTTCTTCTATGATTTCGAGTGCGTCCGCGGTGTCGGTCGGGCCGCAGGAATAACTGGTAATGATGTTGATATCCCTGAAATACAGGCGGTTAGGGTCTATCACAAGAGTTTCTCCCGGTTTTGCAGGCGTGAAAAAAAGCACGGAGCCTCCTTCGCCTGCAGATTCCAGTCCCTGTCTCATCGCTTCGACACTGTTCGGACCGACAATAACCACATCGGCGAGTTTCCCCTTCGTCATATCCCTGAGGGCATCCGCAAGGGCATGCCTTGAGACATCAATAACCTCATCAGCCCCGAATTCCTTTGCTTTCTGAAGTCTGAAACTGATCAGGTCAGCGCCGATAATCCTGCCTGCACCGTATTTTCTGGAAAGCAGGACATTCAGCTGCCCCATGACACCGAGACCGAGGATGAGGACAGTATCACCGCGTTTTATTCCGGTCCTTTTCAATGCCTTCACCACACATGCAGTCGGCTCTATGAGCGTTCCGTCTTCATAGGAAAGACTGTCAGGCAGGTTCAGGGTATCATGTTCAAGGTTTGTCTCGGGTATCAGGATATACTCGGACAGGCCGCCGGGTATTATCCGGGTGTTTTTCCAGGTGGCGCACTGGACATAATCTCCTCTCCTGCAGTTCCTGCATATGAAACAGGGCGCATGGTGATGGACAAAAACCCTGTCTCCTGTCCTGAAGGATGAGACATCATGACCTGTTTCAACGATCTCACCCGCAGGTTCGTGTCCGGGGACAAGCGGAGCCTTTTTTTCGATATACCAGGGCATCACGTCTCCGGAACAGATGCCGCACGCCCTGGTCCTGAGCAGCACCTCCCGGGGACCGACTTCAGGAATCGGCATATCCTCTATGCGGATGTCGTGCAGACTGTATAATTTTGCAGCTTTCATGTGATCAGGGTATGATTGCGTATTTGATTCCGGCGCCCTCAGAAAGCTTCTCGAACGCTTTCTGTATGCTGGTGAGCGGATATCTTCCGGAAACAAGACGTGACACGCCGAGCCTTCCGAGAAGCCCGTATGCCTTTTTTACATCATCCGGTGTATAGTGAAAGGTGCCTTTCAGGGTTATTTCGTCGTAGTGCAGCTTTCCGGCATCAAAGGCAACGGTTGTGGATGATTTACAGCCGCCGAAGAGCATAACGGTACCGCCTTTTCTCGCGTAATAGACAGATGCCTCCCATACCCCGGGCATGCCGGTGCATTCGAAGACATAATCAAAGCCGATGAAATCAGTGAGCGTATTCCTTCGTACAATCTCCCGCCGCCCCTTTTTTATCACGGGGGGGGTATTTTTCCATACGAAATCCGCACCGAGGTTTTTCGCAATCCTCAGCTTGCTGTCATGTTTGTCTGCAATGGTGACTATTGCCTTTTTTTCTTTGAGGAGCAGAAGGTGAAGGAGGCCGACGGGTCCTGCACCAAAGATTAATGCGTGGGCTCCCTTTTTTATATCAAGTGTGCTCATGCCATGCACTACACACGAAAGGGGTTCAAGGAATGCAGCCTCCTCAAAAGAGAGCGCCGCGGGTTTGCGGAATGCATTCTGCCTGACTATGTGGGAAGGCAGGACGAGGTATTCGGAGAATGCCCCGAGGACCTTCGTGCGCATGATATGTTCGCAGAGATTGTAGAGTTTTATCCTGCAGAAGACACATTGCAGGCATGGTCCGCTGTGTACTGCCATTATTGCATCGCCTTCCCTGAATCTTCTGACACCTTTTCCGGTTTCAGCCACGATCCCTGAAAATTCATGTCCCAACGCCCCGGGCATGGGAATCATCGGGTGCCCCCGCCTGAATGCCTTCAGGTCGGTACCGCAGGTAAGCGCTGTTTTAATTTGGATGAGGACTTCACCACGGGCGGGAGTTGGTTGCGGTATTTCCCGGAGTTCGATTTTCCCGGGTCTCACAAGAAAGGTGGCCAGCAAGATTACAGCTCCAGTTTTCCGCCGACTACCTGTCCGATGATTGCGGCAAGAGCAAGCAAGGGAAGATACTTGAATTCGATGTGGGAAATAGTCCTCGCAATGAATATAATAGGGATAGGGACATGGATATACAGGAACCACCGGAAAGAGAATCTCCGTGATTTTGCCCTCGCATACCCGAATGGCAGGTTAATCAGGAGGGTGAATAAGAGCAGCAACAGCACGGCATACATTTTATTATGGAACTCCATAGTGAAAAATACCCTAAAGGGTAGGTCTAAGTCAATCGACCGGAACATATCCCGTATCTGTCCGGAATGCGTGAAACGATTATGTGAAAGGGGAATTGCGTCATGAATGGAGCAACAGCTTCCGGTATTGAGGAAAAAATACGCACTGTGCTGGAGAGTTTGGAATGTATTCTTACTGCACATGAAAGTTGTGCGGAGCTGATAGAAGTGAGTGACAATAAGGCGGTGATTTATTGCGGAGGACCCTGCAAACAGTGCGACAACAGATGTATCGAGGGCGCGATTAAGGATGTGCTTCCGGACATTGAAGTGATTATCAGGTAACCCCGCAAGGAATGGAGGGGGTGAGGGATACGCTCACCCGCAGCAGCTTCATTTATGCCGAAGAAAAAAAGGACTTTTGCCGAGAGAAAAAAGGCGGCTCTGCAGAAAAAGACGGAAAATGAATACGAATCACTCTGCAGGAGATGCGGATTATGCTGTCATATTAAAATCGGGTTGGTAGACGGAACATATGTGATTCATCCGACAAAGACCTGCAAGTATCTGACTGAGGAGAACCTCTGCAGCGTGTACAGGAACAGATTTGATATCGGAGATACCGTTATCTGTTTCAGGCGCGAAGATATGATCAGCAAGGACCATATTCTTCCCGAGGGGTGTCCGTATGCCGAACTCAGGCCGGGATATAAGCCCGCCCGAATTGTGACTCAGTCGGAGTTTGACCGGATCATCGTGGAAGAGATTGAATCGGGAAATTACAACATCCTTTTGGTCGACCGGGTATTCTGATTTTCTGCTGATGTACTGCAAATGCGAGCGCGCTGTGAGGAAGAACGTATCGGGCTGACATCATTTTAATGCAACTATCGTAACCCCTGAACCACCTTCTTCCTGCTCACCCATGCGGAAAGTGCTGACGAGGGGATGATCGGTCAGATACTCGCGGATTGCCTTCATTAAAAGGCCTTTCCCGATCCCGTGAATAATGGTTACTTCCTGCAGTTCTGCGAGTGATGCGTGGTTCAGGAAATGCTCGAGACCGGAAAGCGCTTCTTCGACCCTCTGTCCGATAAGGTTCAGTCGTGAGGAAACAGCTTTTTTCCTGATATCTTCTGCAGAAGAAGCGCTGAGAGGCAATGCCTTTCCCCTTCTGAAAAATATGTCTTTTGCAGATACTTCAACCTCCATATTTTTTGCCTGGACCCTCAGACGACGTGTTTTCCGGTTGACGCCGATAACCGTGGCATCATAGCCGAGTGTCTTCACAAACACCGTGTCTCCGTTCTTTATCTCATGAATCGGGGGAGAAGCATTGTCTTCCGTGCTGAATTCCTGCAGTTTTTCGGAGAGGAATTGCTGCTGATTTTCAACCTGCTGGATGATTCTGCGCCGTTCGCTCTTTTCTTTCTTCCTGAGTTCATCGAGGTATGCGTTCATCTGCCGTTTGGTATCAGCAACGAGTTCCGCAGCCTTCTGATACGCCTGAGCGAGAATGTCTTTCTCGCGATTCCTGGTATCGGCAAGCATCTTTTCCAGGTTCCTGTGCTTTTCATTCAATTCAGCCTGACGTCTGCTGATGACGGATAATCCTGCTTCATACCCGAGCCTTTTCGTGTGCATGTCTGCGATCATCTCGTCGAATTCAATTTTGAGGCCGCCAAACAGCTTTTTTGCCTCTTCTATCAGATTTTCGGGCAGACCGTAACGCTGTGCGATTTCAAGGGCATGCGACTGCCCCGGTTCTCCCTGTCTCAGACGGTAAAGCGGACTGAGTGTACTGAGATCGAACTCCATGGAGGCGTTGATCATCCCCTGCGTCCTGTGCACAAAGCCCTTGATATCCGCGAGGTGCGTGGTCGCAAAGACGAGCGCGCCGCTTCTGCGTATTTCATTCAGAATGGCACATGAGAGGGCTGCTCCCTCTTCGGGATCGGTGCCTGTCCCAAGTTCGTCGATAAGGATGACTGATTGCGGGTCTTTCCTTTTCAGGATATTCGCAATGTTCGAGATGTGCCCGGAAAACGTCGAGAGGTTGTTTTCTATCGACTGTTCATCGCCGATGTCAACAAGAAGGCTCTGTGTCAAGGGAAGGCTTGAGGACGAGTCTGCAGGTACGGGCATTCCGGAAAGGCCCATAATAAGGAGCAATCCTATTGTCTTTATGGTGATGGTTTTGCCCCCGGCATTTGCGCCTGTTATCACCATTACGGTAGTGTCTCCTCCGAGTTGGACATCGAGAGGAACGATTTTTTGTGCGCCCCCGGCTTTCAAGAGAGAGAGCTGGAGAAGCGGATGTCTGGCAGCGGCAAGAGTTATGTCCGAAGATTCATTGATCCGGGGGGTATTCATATCGAGCATATCTGCGAATCGCGCAATGGAGTTCAGGACATCGAGATACACGATTGTTTTGAACTCTTCGGAGAGGTCATCTGATTCGGTGCGGATCATCGCACAGATATCCCGGAGTATCCGCAGCTCTTCCGCCTTCTGTTCCGCAATGAGATTCTCGAGTTCATTCGAGAGGTTGATAATCGTAAGAGGCTCAACGAATGCTGTTTCGCCCGACTTGGAAACGTCATGCACAACTCCGGGCACCATTCCCTTGGAGTCCATTCTTACGGGGATTACCCATCTGCCGGATCGTGTCGTCACAAAACTGTCCTGAAGAAACAGTGAGATCCTTTCGTCCCTGACCAGTTCTTCAAGCTTCCTGCGGATCCTTCCTTCCAGATTTCTTATGCAGGCCCTGAGGTCGGCAAGGAGAAACGACGCGCTGTCGAGTATATTGCCTTCACTGTCGATCGATTTCCTGAGAATTCTCAGAATAGGGGGGAAGCCTGTGAGATGACCGGTGAGTTCTTTCAGGGACTGACATGTCTGCGATTCCTCCATCTGTACCGATATGGAATGCGCGATGCTGAGTACCGGTACGAAATCCGCAAGCTCCACAGCGTCGAGGACAGCGCCAGCGGGTCTTACTTTTGCAATCAGGGGCGAAATGTCTGGAAAGGGATGCAGGGAGAGCGGATTTCCTTCATGGGACATCCTGCGCACTTCCGCAATCAGATCAAGCCTTGTCCTGATATCAGGAAGATTTGTCATGGGACAGATACACGCGATAAACTTTTTTGAGGCGTCACTGTTGGAGAAACCTGAAACCAGTCCAAGAAGCTTGTGGAATTCGAGCAGGTCGAGGGAGGATTTGGGTATCATGCGGTCAGGAAATCTCCCGGAGGAGAGAGGTTGCTGCGGAATGGTTCAGTATAAAATGCCGTAAAAGGAGAATGCATTTCATGGAGCATGGTATTTCTTTTTTTTCTTCAGATAATCCTGCTCGACAGATCCGCCGTAATCGTGCGGATACTTGTATCCCGT
The DNA here is from genome assembly GCA_040754395.1 of Nitrospirota bacterium. Classification (NCBI taxonomy): domain Bacteria; kingdom Pseudomonadati; phylum Nitrospirota; species Nitrospirota bacterium. Next base: position 89,523 of record JBFMCL010000008.1, read on the forward strand.
TCCGTGTCCCAGCTTTTTTGCTCCCGGGTAACTGCTGTCTTTCAGGTGGTCAGGTACTTCCATAGTCTCCTCTGTCGCAATATCCTGCAATGCTGATTCTATCGCCTTATAGCTTGCGTTGCTTTTGGGTGCCTTTGCGACATAGATCGCTGCCTGCGCAAGGGGTATTTTTGCTTCAGGCATGCCGATGAATTCGACCGCACGCAGCGCGGCAACCGTAACGACCAGCGCCATCGGGTCGGCATTCCCGACATCCTCGGACGCACATATGATGATACGCCTGGCGATGAATCTCGGGTCTTCACCCGCATAAATCATTTTTGCAAGGTAATATACCGCGGCATCAGGGTCAGATCCGCGCATACTCTTGATGAACGCAGAGATTGTGTCATAATGCTGGTCGCCCTTTTTGTCGTAGACGACCGCTTTCTTCTGGATCGACTCTTCTGCAGTTTCAAGCGTTATCAGTGTCCTGCCTTCAGTGTCCGGCAGCGCGGTAAGGGCAGCGATTTCGAGGGCTGAAAGGGCTTTCCGTGCGTCACCGTCGGACATCCTTGCCAAATGCTGCAGGGCGTCCTCATCTGCAGAGATGCCGGCAGTGCCGAGACCCCTGACCGTATCAGCCAAAGCATTTCTCAGTATGCCGAGGATATCCTCTTCAGAAAGCGGTTTCAGCTCGAATATCTGACTCCGCGAGAGAAGGGCAGAGTTCACATAAAAAAATGGGTTTTCGACTGTGGCTGATATCAGCGTGACGGTTCCTTCCTCAACATCAGGAAGCAGGGCATCCTGCTGGAGCTTGTTGAAACGGTGTATCTCATCGAGAAAGACGATGGTCTTCATCTCCTTTTGTTTCCTCACCCTGGCCTGCTGGATGACCTTCCTGATCTCATCCAGCCCGATCGTTGCCGCATTGAGCCACTCGAAACGGGATTTTGTCCTTTCCGCAATGATTCTGGCAAGTGCTGTCTTGCCTGTTCCAGGGGGTCCGTACAATATTATGGAGGAGATTCTGTCCGCTTCTATTGCGCGCCTGAGGAGTTTGCCCGGGCCGAGGATATGCTGCTGGCCGGCATATTCATCGAGGCTTCTCGGACACATGCGGTAGGCAAGGGGCACCTGGCCCCGGGATGCTTCCCTGTCAAACAAATCCATATCTTATGTTCACTGATTCGGCGCATTTTTTCAAGGCACCGGGAAACTGTGATAAGAATACCGTACATGATATACTATTTTTACCAGAAGGGGAGAAAATTATGCGCATGTGTTTGGTGAGCAAGGAGGGAATGATGTTTCACACCGCTGATCCGGAAGATATCATACACGGCAGGATTACCGATGTATATTTCGAAAGGTCTCTGAAGATCCTGAAGGCAAAGAAGATCAATCCTTTCGTACGGGCGGAATTCATCGCAAAAGGGTTCCCCCGCCAATGGCCGTGGGCAGTGTTTGCAGGTCTGGAGGAAGCGATGTACCTGATGAAGCATCTGCCGTTGAAAGTCAGGGCCATGAAAGAGGGAACGGTGTTTTATCCATATGAACCCGTGATGGAGATCGCAGGGAAGTATCAGGATTTCTGTGTGTATGAGACTGCGATACTGGGATTGCTGTGCCAGGCATCCGGCATAGCGACACAGGCAGGAAGGTTCAAAATGCTGGCAGGGGACAGGCCTGTGATCAGCTTCGGCGCGCGCAGAATGCACCCTGTGCTGGCCCCCATGATCGAGAGGAATGCCTATATCGGGGGATGTGATGGAGTTGCCGTCGTAAAATCGGGAGAGATTATTGGCAGGGACCCCATGGGTACCATGCCTCATGCGCTGATACTCTGCATGGGATCCACCGTTGATGCGATAAGGGCGTATGATGAAGTTCTTGAGCCGAAGTTCAAACGCGTTGCCCTGATAGATACCTTGCTGGATGAGAAATTTGAATGTCTTCATGTCGCTGAGGCAATGGGGAAAAGACTCTATGCGGTGAGGTTCGATACCCCGTCGTCCAGGAGGGGGGATTTCTACCGTATCCTTGAGGAAGCCAGATGGGAACTGGATCTGAGGGGATACGGCCATATAAAGTTCTATGTGAGCGGCGGGATAAGGGAAGAGGATTTGCCTGTGCTGAATCCTGTTGTCGACGGATACGGGATCGGCACGGCGATCAGCAACGCTCCTGTGGTTGATTATGCCATGGATATTATGGAAGTCGACGGCAAACCTCTGGCAAAGAGAGGAAAATGGTCGGGAAGCAAGCGGGTGCTTGAGTGCAGGCACTGCGGGACAAGAACAATCGTTCCGAACAGAAAGGCTCGCCATGTATGCTCATGCGGAAAGTCGCTGCATGACATCCTTGTTCCGGTTCTCGATGACGGGAAATATCTCATCAGAACAGGTCCTCCGTCACAACTCAGAAAAGCTGTCCTTCAGAATATCAGGAACCTGCCATTACACTGAAACTGGCCGGTTACTGATGACATATTGTTGAATATATGGGGTCATTGTATATACTGCTTGCCATCTTCCTTTGGAGCTCTCTCGGAATAGTAGTGAAACTCTCCGGAGTAGAGGTGCATGTGCTGATGTTCTACTCGCTTATCGTGTCAGTAGTGGCTCAGGGCATAATTCTCTCCGGAAGGAGATACAGGCATGAATTCCCTGACCTGAGAAAAATACGGTATCCAATAATACTCGGCGTTATCTCCCTCCTGAACATGTTCACTTTTTTCTATGCATACAAACACACTACCATCGCGAATGCGGTGCTGACGCATTACATCGCGCCGGTGATTGTTGCATTGCTTGCCCCGGTATTTCTGAAGGAAAAAATAACCGGGAAAATCATCTTCGTGATCGCAACTGCTTCTGCGGGGTTGTGGATCATGCTCGACGGTCTCTCATTTGAGGAAAGTCACCTCATGGGTATCCTGTCCGGCCTTGCTTCGGGAGTTGCGTATGCCATGATAGTCATTTTTTTGAGAAAACACGCGCATGCATTTCATCCCCTCGTGCTTGCGTTTTTTACCAACATCACCATTATTGTTTTGCTGATGCCGTTTATCAGGGAATTTCCCCAGCAGGCTCTGTGGAGCTATTTGTTTATGGGGATTGTCCACTCTACAATAGCTCCCATACTGTACTTTAAAGGGCTGCAGGTAATAAGCGCAAATAAGGCTGCAGTGCTCGGGTATCTTGAACCTGTATGCGCAATACTCTTAAGCTTGCTGATCCTGCATGAAATTCCGGGAATGCATTCAATAGCCGGAGGACTGCTGATAATCATCTCCGGCTATCTCACCTTGCGGGAACCGTGAAGACGGCATCCTCAGTTTTTCAGGTCTGTTATTTCGAATCTGTGACTGATCTGTAATCTTCCTCATGGTATAAAATCCCTTAAGGATGGGAAAAGCCCATCATACCCTCTGAGCAGGTTCTTCTCAGAGGTCCTCTCCCAAGGCAGGCAGGTTTCCTGCCTGCCTCAAAAACACAATAGGCGTTCATCGGACTGACAGGCAGCCTTCAGAAAAACTGAAGGCATAAGTAACAGATGCTAACTTACAATGCAAAGGATAAAAACTCATCCATAACGAATATATTATCTATTATTTATACATAATAATTAATTAAGAAATCATATTAAAGTACTAAATTATATATCCGGCAAAATAAATCTTGACATTAAAATAAGCTGATGCTAATATCAATCTGAGTGTGGGTCAAACTCCTCATATCCTCTGGATGGTTACGGGTGCATCTCAGAGGCAGTTACTTGGGTAGGGCAGGCAAAACCTGCCCTACATTTCTTCTGCAGGAGTCAGCAGCGCAGAATCAGGAAATCATGTCCTTATCACGTCAACAGGCTGGATTCTTGTTGCTTTCTGAGAGGGGTATATCCCGGCAAGAATACCCACGAGCACAGTTGCTGACAGTGAGAGGATATGGCCGGCGGGAGAAACCGCAACCGGAAGGTCTGCCAGCCAAAAGACAAGAATGCTTGCCACGGAACTCGCCATGACCCCGGCGGTGCCACCGCTGAAGGAGATGAATGACGCCTCAATAAGGAACTGAAGCACAATGTCCCTTTTCCGTGAACCCACTGCTCTTCTGATGCCGATTTCAACCCGTCTTTCATTGACAATAAGTATCATGATCGAAAGAATGCCGAGGCCGCCGATGAGAAAAGCCACAACTGCCGATACCCGTCCCAGCACCTTTATCATTGAGATGGCCTGTATTTTCAGCGCCATGACATCCTTAAGGTCAATGACCGAAAAATCATCGTTCTCATATTGCCGGATTTTGTGCCGGTTCCGTAATATTTCTTCGATTTCAGCTTTTGCAAGAGGTATGGACTCTTCTCCCGTAACCTGCACGGATATGCTGTTGATGTACTCCTTATTGACGAACCTTCTGAGATAGGTATTCAGGGGGACAAATATCTGGTTGTCCTGGTCGAGTCCCGAGATATCGACACCTTTTTCTTCCATAATCCCGATTACCTGGCAGGGAACCCTCCAGATGAGGATGTACCTGCCGAGAGGGCTTTCATTCCCGAAGAGATTTTGGGCAACCTTTGTGCCGATAACCGCGACTTTGCTGAATCCCCTGTCGTCCTCACTACTGAGAAAACGTCCCTCTTCGACGCGGAAATTTCTGATTAAAGGGTAATTTGCAGTTACACCCACGACGAGCGTCGATTTCAGCACGACGTTGCCATACCTCACAGGAAATGTCTTGTTTCCTGAAGGTGAGACATCGTTGATGAACCGTGAGCCCTGAACGATCGCCCTGGCATCATCGACCGTGAGGGTAGTCGCTTCGCTGAGAAGCCTCGTGCTGGTTCCCATTTTCCTGACGACGCCGCTTCTGACGATAAGAAGGTTATTGCCGAAATTTTCCGCCTCCTTCTCGGTTTTCAGGGAAAGGGAGTCTGAAAGATTTGAAACGACAATCAGGGCGAATGTGCCGAGGAATACTCCCATCACCGCGAGGACAGTCCGCAGTTTGAAATTCAGCAGCGAACGGAAGGCGATTCTAAGATTCAGATACACCCTCTTCATGTCATCCCCTGATAGCCTCAATCGGTCTCAGGTTTGCCGCCTGTTTTGCCGGCTGAAGTCCGAATACTATCCCGACGATCCATGCGAGAAGCAGCCCGATAGCAAAGGCCTTCCATGAGAAATAGATGGGGAACTGCGCAATCAGCATGAGCAGTTTCGAAGAGGCAAGTGCGAGCACAAAGCCGGCAAGGCCCCCGATGGTCGTGATTACCACAGATTCACCGAGGAACTGGATGAGGATATCCTGCTTTTTTGCCCCGGTTGCCCTGCGGATGCCTATTTCCCGGGTGCGTTCCTTGACTGAAAGGAGAAAGAGGTTTGCCAGGACAAAGCCCGCAACAAGCAGGGAGATTATTCCGGTTATTCCGAGGAATATTACCAGAGAGCCGGTCAGCGCGGCAAGGAACTTGATGATCTCCTTCGGAGAGATGACGGTAAAATCATCGGGCTCTTCGGAAGGAAGACCGTGTCTTTGTCTGAGAAACAACTTGAGCTCACCGGCGTATCGCTGGAGATTTTCCTGGTCATGAAAACGTATCCTGAGGGCCGAGACATATTTTGTTTCATTCTGAAGCTTTCTCATGAGCGTGGAAATAGGTATGATAATCCTGTCGTCAAGGCGTTCACCTGCAGGAGTGGTGCCCCTTTCTGACAATACGCCGACGATCTGCACAGGGATTCTTCTGACAAGCATGGTTTTTCCGACCGGGTCGTCATCTCCGAAGAGTTCTTTTGCCAGAAACTGCCCGATAAGTCCGACATTCTTCAGCCCTTTCACATCGGCTTCTGTGAAATCAGCCCCCTGGATTACCGGCCAGGCCCAGACACGACTGTAGTCGCTTGTGGAGCCGATGATCAGGGTCTGATATTTTTTGTCCCTGTATGATACGGTTACATCCCTCATTGCGGTCATCGGTACGACCATGTAGGCGCTGTAGAAAGCCTGCCTCACCGCTTCAATGTCATCGAGCGTAATGGTCTTCTGCCTCTGGCCTGTTGCCCTGGCCTCCTCCCCTCCGCCGAATACAAGAAGTGAATCGGAACCGAACTTCTGGACCATGTCAAATGCTTTTTTGTATGCGCCCTCAGTGGCTGCGACGATAACGGTGATGGAAGCTATGCCAAGCGCGACACTGATGAAACAGAAAATTGTGCGGAGTTTGAATGACCGTACAGCCAGAACTGACTGAGACAGGATTCTGAGAAGCTTTTCCATAAAATCTTTTATAGTCTCCAGGTATTATCTCATTCCCTCTCTTTCAGGGAATAGAATCCGCTATTCAAAAATCAATCCATCCTTAATCTGCACAGTCCTTTTTGCAAAGCCGGCGACGTTCGGATCATGCGTGATGACGATGATTGATTTGCCCTGATCGTTCATCCTCCTGATGAGTTGCATGATTTCCTCTGCTGTGCTGCTGTCAAGCTGTCCTGTAGGCTCGTCACACAGCAGGAGGTCCGGGTTATTCACCAGTGCCCTTGCGATCGCAACGCGCTGCTGCTCTCCTCCGGAAAGCTGTGTGGGCCTGAATTTTATCCGTTCCTCAAGACCCACAAGGCGAAGCAGCTCGCCCGCAAACTTGTCCGCGTTATCTTTTCTCTTCTCCATGTAGAGGGTGGGGAGCAGGACATTTTCGAGCACTGTTGCATACGGGAGAAGGTAGAAGTTCTGAAATACAAACCCGATATGCTCGTTTCTGATTACCGACAGTTCGTCATCAGTAAGATGAGATACTTCCATGTCTGCCAGCATGTAACGGCCGGAAGTCGGGACATCGAGACAACCGATGATATTCATCAGCGTTGTCTTCCCGGAACCGCTAGCCCCCATGATCGCAACGAATTCCCCTTTTTCGATCCTGAGGTTGATACCTTTCAGGATTTCAACCGCAAGATCTCCCATGTGGTACGTCTTCTTTATGTCCTCCATTATACATAAGGGCATGACAAGTATACCGTAGATCCTGCTCTCAGGGTTTTGCGGATACCGGGAGGATCAGTTTCGTGGCAAGCACATCGCCTTCCTTAACACCCGAAAGAACTTCGGTTTTGTCTTCACCCCGTATTCCGGTTTTAAGCTCGACTTTGTGTACTGCGTCGGGCGAGGTTACCTTGTACGCGACCTGCATTCCCTGTTCGAATTTTACCGCAGCATTCGGCACGACGAGGATATCTGACTTCTCTTCAAAGATTATCTTAATATGGGTGGTCATTTCGGGTTTGAGAAAAGTGGTATCTTCATCCGAAACCCGCACAATGGCAAGATAATAGACGATGTTCTCTTTTACCACGGGCTGGGGGTAAATCTTTCCTATGCTGCCGTGAAAGAGCTTGTCGGGAAAGGTATCAACATAATACTCAACCTGCTGGCCGGTTTTCACATGACCGATATCCGTTTCATCGACGTATATCCACATCTCGAGACGTTTCGGATCGAGTACGGTAACAAGGTTGGCAACCTGGAGGCCGGCGACAATAGTCTCGCCTTCCTGCGCGGTCACATCTGAAACTACCCCGTCTATCGGTGCATGTATCCTGGTGTATGACAGCCGTGTTTCCTGCTGGGCAATCTGAGCCCTGATATTATCAAGAGCGGCTTTTGCGATCTCGATCTGGGTCTCATACTCATGCTGCTGCCTTTTCCAGGCGGCTTCAGCTGCCTGGAAAAGGCTTTTTGCCCTGTCAACGCTGTCTTTGGTGGTAAATTCATGGAGTAAGAGTTCTTTTTCCCTTTCATAGGTGATCTTTGCGTAGTCATGGTTTGCCTTTGCTTCCTGTATGCGCTCAGGATAGGTGAGTTCGACCTGTGAAAGGGTATTCCGTGCCGAATTGAGGGCAGCTTTCTGCTGTTCGATAGTCTTCAGGATCTCCCTGTCGTCTATGAGTGCCACAAGCTGGCCGGTTTTTACCCTGTCACCAATTTTGACGTTCATTCTGACAATCGTGCCCGTGGCCCTCGTGCCGATCTTCACTACTGCCCCCACCTGGGGCTTAATGATCCCGGTTTCCACAAGCACGCCACGGATACTGCCTTTTTCCACTTTTGCTGTTTCGAGCACCTTAATTGCAGGTCCGGACATTTTTTTATAAAGGAAAATTCCCGCTGCAATGAGCACGGCACACGCGACTGCTGCGATGAAAATCTTTTTCATGCCTCTGTCTTTCCCTGGTCTACAGTCATACGGACAATGCTCCGGTCTTCTATTGAACGGCTGATGCGCGAAGGTCCTGAATGCCGGAAACCCTCTCGAGCAAGGCACCGGATACCCTGAGGTTCAGACGGGAACTGACCAGTTGTTCCCTTGCTGATGCGAGGAGGCTTTCGGCCTGCACCAATGAGAGGATATCAGCCTTTCCTACCTTGTACTCACCGAATGCCTGGGAATAATTGTGCTCGGCCTGTTTGAGCTGCTGCTCAGCAACGTTCAGCTTGTTCAGGGAGGTCCTGAAATCCTCAAAAGTCTTCTGCACATCAAGCAGCAGAAGGCGTTTCAGTTCATTGAGGTTTTCGAATGAAGCGGTTTTTTCGAATTCCGATGAGCTTGACCTGAAGAATTTACCGAGTTCAAAAACGTTCCAGGTAGCTCTCAGTGCAACGGTCTTTTCCTCGTCGAAAAAAGCCCCTGTGGTGCTGTCACCTTCATTCCTGATATACGATGCATTCACTGAGAGAGTCGGGAAAAAGGTGCTGCGGATTGCCGATAAGTTGTTTTCGGCGATTCTTACAGTGTCCTGCGCCTGCCGTATTTCAGGTCGTTCCATTGCAGCCTCATAGAGCCCTGCAATATCGGGGAGCCTGGTATCCTGCTCAAGGGTTCCCTGAATCTCATATTCGCTTTCAAGGGGCCTTCCTATGAGTGAGTTGAGTTCGGAAAGGGATTTCCTGAGGTCGCCTTCAGCCTGTATGACATTGAATCTGGCCTGTTCGAGTCTTACGGATGACTGAAGCACGTCCGACAGCTTGGCAACACCAAACTGATACCTGCCGTCTGCGACCTCGTAATCTTTCTGCGCATCCTGAAGCTGGATTTTTCGCTGTGCAAGGGACTCCTTCTGTGCAATCGCGGTGTAGAAAGCGACTTTAACGCTGAATTCAAGGTCGAGAAGGATTTTCCTCATCTCCTCCCTGCTGACGTCGAGGTTCAGTCTCGAGATATTCCTTGCGGCCTTTCTGTTCCCCCAATCGAAGACTGTGTAGGAAAGCGTGAGATCGTAGGTTCTTGTTTTGAATTCCCCCAATGAGGAAAAAATACGGCCTTCGGAAGCCGACGCATCGAGGCTCGGAAGATACGGAGAAAGCGAGGCATTGTACAGCGCTTCCGAAGATTTTACCTTAATCTGTGATGCCTTGTATGAAGGCAGATTTTCCTTTGCGAGGGACAGGGCCTCATGAAGGGTAAGCGAATGCGATAACCGGGAGGAAGCGATCAGGATGAGAAAAGCACATGACAGATACACGCAATGCCGATAAAATGACTTCATATAGTCTCCAGTTACAAAAATTCTCGTGCCAAGATACAGTTAGAGTTATTATAATGAACTCAGTTGTTGAAGTAAAATTATTTGCTGTTGATCTATGCCGGAATGATGAGAGCGGAATAGCATGGACCCTGTCACACACGGACTTGCTGGCACGGTAATCTATAATCTGGGCTTCAGGAAAGGATCCGCGTTCTGGGTGCTGATCCTTGCGTCATTCGCCCCGGATTTTGATTATATTACGCGTCTGTGGGGCGCTGATGTGTTTCTCAGATACCACAGGGGGATAACGCACGGAATTCTGGCTCTTTTTTTGGTGCCGTTAATCATCGGCGTGTTTTTTGGCAGAAAAAGGAACTTCCTCTATTACACTTTTCTTGCCTTTGTTGCCTACGCAGTACATCTCCTTCTTGATCTGATGACGCAATACGGGACACGAATTCTGTCTCCCCTTGACTGGCACCAGTATGCGCTTAACCTCATGTTTATCATAGACCCGTACGTCACGCTCGGGCTCATCCTCTGTGCCATTTTCTGCAAGATTCACAAAAGAAAGGCTTCGCTGATCGCATTATCGACAGTCGTGCTGTTCGTCTGTTACGCAGGGGGGCGATATTATCTCCATGGCAAGACAACCGAGTTTCTGCGACAGCAGCTTGATGAAAACACTTACAGAGTCTGTCCCTTACCGAATGATTTTCTGAGGTGGTGGTTTGTGGCCAAGTCCGGAGACCACATGAAGGTGGGGTTTGCAGACCTTTTCTCGCAGAGGGTATGCATTCAGGAATCATACACTCTCAGCAGCAAGGACCCTTTTGCAGAACGGTCCAAGTCTACCAGAGTGGTGAGAAATTTTCTGTATTTTGCCCGTTATCCCCATGTGGAAGTGCTCAGGGAAGAGGAGAAAACCACGGTCATCTGGCGTGAACTTGCGTTTTCCTTCAGGGCAGGAGAACATTTCATTGCAAAGGTGATTTTTGACAGGAAGGGAGATATGATCGACGCATATTTCAGGTTCTGAAAAGAAAGCCCAGCGTTTTTTTGGTATCCCTACCAGAGTAGGATTTATTATTCCCCTGCATCGTATAAAATATTACGCATTTATCAATAAGGAAAGGAGATACAATATGATCAAAAAATGCGGGAGAGTGAAGTTCTTCAAAAAACATGCTGGCGGTGGGTATTTTTTTCGTCATGTCGCTCTGGATGATATTTCCCATGGCGCATGCAAACAGTGGGGCTGTTAATCCGACTGCGCAGCTTACAATATCCGAGGTATTGGTTGACTTCGAGGACGGCATTATTTACATCAGGGGATCAAATTTTAAAAACGGAACTCGTCCGAATGTGCTGCTGGGCAAGGATACGGTTCCGCTTTCCGTTATCGGGACCCCCACAGCCAGTGTAATTATGGCCGTCCTGCCACCGGTACCTGACGGGGATTATGTACTGAAGGTTTCTACGGGGTATACATCATATCAGAACGATGCCTACGATCTGACAATTGGAGCAGTAGGGCCACAGGGACCCCAGGGAGAAAAGGGAGATACAGGACCACAGGGGGAAAAGGGTGACACCGGCGCGACCGGAGCAACAGGGGCGACAGGACCACAGGGGAAAACAGGCCCTTTGGGCCCAGCGGGACCGAAAGGCGATACGGGAGATCCGGGCAAGACGTACACCGGCAGCAGCCCGGTTTCTGTGAACAACACCCTGAACACCATCGGGCTTAACGCTGCCATACAAGCCGGAGATTTAATGACCTGGGACGGTAACAACTGGGTAGCGCAACAGCCTGCTGTCCAGCGTTTTACTCTCAGTAACATGCAGCCCTATACGACGGTGAGTTTCCAGATAGCGTTGGTGGGCTTATACCCAACGAGAAATGGCATAGACCCTTTCATAGGTGAAATCATGATGACCGGATTTAATTTTGCAACGAGAGGATGGGCTTTATGTAACGGACAATTGCTCTCGATAGCAGAAAACAGTGCATTATTTTCCCTCCTGGGAACAACCTATGGAGGAGACGGGAGAACCACGTTTGCACTCCCTGACCTCCGCGGCAGGGTGCCTGTGCATTTTGGTCAGGGGCCTGGACTTTCAAATTATCGAATAGGACAAAGTGGAGGTTCGGAGACGATTTCCCGGTAAGAGAGGGAACGTTTGACAGAGCAGCCTTTTATCAGCAAGAAGGCTTCTCCGGATATAATGAAGCGCTGGAATGATAAAAACTCACGCTGACAGGTTTCTTCTTTTTTTTCTTCTTGCTGTTGGTGTATTGTTTTTTGGGGTCGGCCGGACATGTGCGGAGCCTTCCACAGACCGGGACTGGTTTCTTGCCGCGGTCAATGCACCGAGTGACATGAAACCGGCTAAGGGGAAAAAGAAGATCGTTGTCGCTATTGTCGATGACGGAGTGAGAATCACCCATCAGGATTTGAAGGGTTTCATCTGGACAAATCCGAGAGAGATTCCCGGAAACAATATTGACGACGACGGCAACGGGTTTGTGGACGATGTCCATGGATGGGATGTTTCTGACAACAGGAATTCGGTTATTCCCCCGAAGGGAAGGCTTCAGGAGTATTATCACGGGACGCACCTTGCGGGCATTATCGCGCGTATCGCCCGCAATGCATATGGCGATGCCGCAACGGACTTCATACGGATCATGCCGGTAAAAAGCCTCTCTGACAAGGCTGACAAGCCTTATATCAGGGACGGTTACAAGGGGATCGAATATGCGGTGAAATCAGGGGCTGATATTGTCCTCTGCGCGTGGGGGGCAGGACAGATTTCCCCTGATGAAGAGAAGATTCTTGAGAACGCCCGGAAACACGGCGTCCTTATTGTGGCTTCCGTAGGCAATTTCCCGGAGGAACGGGAACAGTTCCCTGCCGCCCACGGCGGTGTTCTGGGTGTTGCTGCAATAGGGCAGGATAAGAAGAAGATAGAAAAATCGAATTTTGGTGCATTCATCGATCTGTCCGGGCCGGGAGTGAACATATGGAGTTCCAGTGTACTATCCGACTCCGGATACGAGCAAAGGGACGGTTCTTCTTCCGCGGCTGCAATAGTTGCCGCTGCCGCGGCAATTGTGCAGCGCCAGCATCCGTCATATTCTGCCGAAAAAATAACTGCCTGTTTGAAAAGCTCGGCGGATGGCATTCACGTAGAAGACGTCCAGTACAGCGCAAAGCTTGGCGCAGGGGCATTGAATATCAGCGCAGCGGCTGTATGCAGGCTCTTTCATCAAAAGACACCGAAAGTCAGCACACTCGACAATCCACAGGGGTATCTGCATTTTCACAATTCCGGGGAAAAGCTTTCATCCTGGACGATCAAACCGCAGGGCGTTTTCAGGGGGATCAGGTTCAGCCTTCTTTCATTGCAGGGCAAGCCGGGCAAAGGAATGGTGAGTTTTTATTCGGGAGATTTGTCTGAAAAGAAATTGCTTGCACGGTATCCTCTGTCTCGTCTTCCTGAAGATGTCTATGTGCCGGGAACGATCGCATCTGTGACTTTTGAAACTGCACTGCCTGACAGAAAACTCAGCTGGCTCATGGAGTACCACGCGGAACCGATCAAATTCAGCACGTTATACTGCAGCGGAACAGTCCATGTCGCTGAAGAAGGAATATTGGAAGACGGAAGCGGTCCTGAGAATTACTCTCCCAAAAGCGACTGCAAGTGGCTTGTCACTGCTCCGGAAGGGAACGTTATCCATTTCACGTTCACTGAATTTGATACTGAGGCCAGGACCGACCTGCTGTATTTTTTTCACGGAGCGGGAACCCATGAAAAAATCATGGCAATCTTTAGCGGTCCGGGCATTCCGCAGGAACTCACTACCTGGAGCAACCAGGTTCTGGTATGGTTTGTCGCTGACGGCAAAAACCAGGGGAAAGGCTGGAAAGCGGAAATCCGCTTTAAGGAGCCGTAAGGCAATCCGGGATATTGCCAACTTATGGAATTTTCTCCAGTGTTCCCTGTAAACTGTGGTATTGCGGAGGAGTTGCAATGACAGAAAAGCGAAAGCATAAGCGGGTTCCTCTGTACGGAACAGCAACCCTGAGAGTGAAGGACAGGGACGGGGAGAGATCCCTCCAGGCCCTGCCGGCCAATATCTCCCTTGGAGGCATCGGATTGTATTCCGATGATGCAATAGAGACGCAGACAGGGATACTCATGAATATCAGTTTCGTTTCGGCAGAAGGTGAGGCACAGGCCGATTCTCTGGAAGGTGAAGTGATTTACGTGAAAAAGATAGGAGATATCTATTTCCTGGGTATCAGGTTTTCTGAGGAGATAGATGCCGAAAACGCTCCAATGCTACACGCGCATATCCGGAAAACCTTTGACTGGAACAAATAGCGCACGCAGTGAGCAGTCTTCAATGCCTGAACGTTCAGCCTGAAACCCAAAGGATTTACTGGTATACCATGGACGCTATTTTCTGGGTCAGGTCTCCGAGCATGTTGGTGTAGCTTCCGAGTTCATTGTCGTACCACCCGTAGATTACCGCCTGGGTAATGGGAATCTGTATCTTCTCCGGAAGTTTCTTCATATACTCTGCCGGCATTGCGCAGAATTTCGAAAGGTCGAGGGTAATAAACGCAGTCCTTGTGTGTGTCTCGTGGCCTTCGATAATCGTCGCAGGGCCAAAGTGGCCGACAATGTCTGAAGAGACGTTCTGTTCGTCGGTATATTTGATATACCCTCTCTTTTCCTTCTGCTCCGCGTCACGATAAATACTGTTGAGGAGAGTCCTGTTGATCGCAGGTCCTTCGACCTCATCGGAAAAGGTTACCACCAGGATGATCAATGAACCTGCAGACGTGGGAATGCGCACAGACTCGGCACTGAAACCTATCTGTTTCATTTCCGGAATCACGAGTTCCAGTGTTTTTGCTGCTCCGGTTGTGGTCAGAATGATATTGTTCATGATGCTCCTGTTTTTCCGAAGATCAGTCGCACCGGATTTTGGAAGCCTGTCAAGTACCTCCTGTGTGCCGGTTGCGGCATGTACAGTGGCCATTGAGGCGTTCAGTACCTTCTGTGCACCGAAATGATCAAGGAGCGGCTTGATCATATACGCAAGACAGGTAGTGGTGCAGGATGCGGCTGAGACAACATGGTGCTTTGCATTGTTGTAGGTCTCATCGTTGATGCCGATTACAATGGTTGTCGCATTGTCGGGCATCTGGATGCCCTTTTCCTTAATCTTGAAGGGAGCCGAAACAATGACTTTCTCTGCACCCGCCTCGATATGTCCGAGTGCAGATCCTTCCTTTGCATCAGGAGGGACTGAGGGGTCTTTGAACTTGCCTGTCGCCTCTACGACAACTTTGGCTCCGTAGTCCTTCCAGCGGATATTTCTCGGGTTCCGCGACTCACGCAGAACAGTAACGGGAATGCCGTCGATGCGCATTGTCCCTTTTTCTTCATCGATATTTTCGATAACCCTCTCTGATCTGTACCCGTGAAGATACTGATGCAGCGAGCCGTAGGTGGAGTCTTTTTCTATATACAGGGCGACATCTTCCAGTTTTGTCCCGGCTTTTCTGCCGATGTTTACGACGATTTCAGAGAAATATTTTCTTCCCACATGATTCCAGAGTGACAGTTTGCCGATTCTTCCCAGCCCGTTGATACCGAGTACAGGCTTGTTTCCAGAGATCATCTTTGCTTTTCTCCTTTCAGCCATATCGTTCATCCCTTCATTCCACGCAGGTTGTGCTCCGGGCCCGGAGCCGCAGGACAACTATGCATATTATACCACTCGGAAAAATATCTACAACTTGGCAGGCAATTCTGCCTTTATTTCTCTTACCGGATGTTTGCCGAAAAAGACAGAACCATTGCGGCCATCGATGCTCAGGAAATCCCCGACTTTTATTACCCGCTTGTTCAGTTTGCATTTTTTCTGGGTTTCCCAGACTATCAGGTTGTTACAGCTGACAACACAGGTTTTGCCGAGACGGTTTGCAATGATGGAGGCATGAGAAGTGGAACCTCCGCGGGCTGTCAGCAGCCCGTCCGCGGCCGAGATATGCCTGATATCGTCAGGTACCGTATCGGATCTGATGAGGATCAGGTGGGTATCGGGATCCTTCTCCCTGAGTTTGCGGATTTCGTCCAGATCGAATACAACCCTTCCGCTCAGCGCCCCTCCTCCGACTCCGATGCCCCTTGAAAGGTAACTTGAAGTCAGCTTTTTTGAAGGAAGGAATGCCATGAAACTTTCTTTTCGCGTGATCGACATGTCGCGCGTCTGAAGAATATACAGCTTGTCGCTGTTTCTTCCCTCAAAGGTGAATTCAACCTCCTGGGCACCCCATCGTTCCTGATAGATAAGGTCCTTGCAGATCTTGAGCAGCGCGGCATAAAGATCTGGAAAACTCTCTTCAAATGAGATTTCCGATGTCCTGTCCTCGAAGGGTTTCTGGTCGTCTGAGATGGGAAGAGTCCGTATGAGACCGGAGACAATATCTTCTCCCTGTGCACCGATGGCAAAATCACCCCAGAGCATTACCTTGTCAACGGAATCCTGGGGATTGCGGGTGAAAAGGACGCCGGTGCCGGAATTGATGTCAAGATTTCCGTAGGCCATCGCCTGAACAATTACCGCGGTGCCCCAGTTTTCGGAAATTCCCATTATCTCGCGGTATGCCTGGGTCTTCTGCGAGAACCAGGATTTAAAGACCTGTTCAATTGCGATCTGCAGCTGCGTGTTCGGGTCATCAATGATTTCTATGCCGCTGTTTCTGATCGCCTCCCGGTATGAGAAGGCAATTTCTCTCATCTGATCCGGGGTAAACTGAATCTTCCTGAGAACTTTATAGTGCTCCTTGCATGAGTTCATGATATCATCAAAACTGTCCCGTTCCATGCCGAAAGACATCCCCCAGCACTGGAGGAATCGCCGATAGCAGTCCCACACGAACCAGGGCTTTGAAGTCTGTTTGAGCAGTCCGCGGCAGACTGATTCATTCATGCCGACATTAAGAAAGGAGATCATCATGCCGGGCATAGAGATCGCACCGCCGCTTCTTACCGATACAAGCAGAGGGTTTTCAGGGTCACCGAAGAACTTGCCGGTCTGCTTTTCGAGTGTCTGCATCTTTTTTCTGATACCTTCATCGAGATGCTCTCTGACATGCCTGAATCTGTGTATTGCCTTCTCGCAGCGGAATACTTCTGTCGTGATGATGAAGCCCGGAGGAACGGGAATGCCGAGAGAGGCGAGCTTGATGAGATTATATCCCTTGTTCCCGAGATGAATCCTGTCGATAGTCGCCTTGTTTGGGGTATGAATACCTGAAAGCGCCTTTTTGGGGTCATAGCTCATAAGGAGATCGAGATTCCCCACATCGAGTCCCTCCGCCTGTTCGAACAGCGTCTTCAGTATCCTGCTGACAAAATTATCCAGCTGCTGAAGTCCCAGCGATTCCGCAACAGTTTCTCTGAGAAACTGCTCGGAAATTGTGTTGATGAACTCCGGCTCACTTTGTTCGGTACCTGTGTGGAGGTACTTTGGCAAGATAAGGGTACTCTCCATCAGAGGGATAATCTGCTTAAGGGTGTTCTTGTAGATGCCGTCATAATAGGTATTGAGAACGTCCTGCACAGCTTCGGAGAAGCCTCTGAATATATCGATGTACTGGGAAAAGGAGAATCTCCGGACCTCGAGCGCGACGGAAAGCAGTTCCATCGCATTCTCCAGTTTGTTCGAGGAGATGCCGTCCAGCCTGAGCGCCTGGAAAAACAGAGAGACGAATTTCTCTATCTGAAAGAGTGTGGCCCTCGTAATGAACCTGAGGTTTATGGAATTAATGAGTTCTTCGAAGAGGATATTTGCCAGGTTTTCGAGGCGGAAGGTAATCGAGAGCGCATCGAATTTTCTTTCATGATAGTTCCCGTACATGGAAGGAATGCCTGCGGCGATGTGTCTTTTGCGAAAGACGTTTTCGACAGGCTCAAATCTTTCCGTGGAAAGGATGATGTCTTTTAAAAGCCCGAGATATTTCAATACTTCCCTGAGCCGCTGGGATACGGTCCCGTTTTCCAGTACCGTGATCAGTGGCCCGGCATGAGGCAGTCCAAGGCTCTGCGCAAACTTCAGCTGGTCTTTGATATCCTGCGTGTCCAGGTTATATTTTTTGTTCAGAAGCTGATAGAATTTTACCGTGAGGAATGCGCGTCTCTTCTCTTTTTCGGATACGTTCTGTGTACCATAAGCAAGAGCTGCAATCTCGTCATCGTCAAGATACAGGAGATCGGATACTTCGGAAAGCCCCTTCTGGTCAAAGAGGTCGTTAAAGACCGTCCGCAATTCATCCACATACGGACCTGAGACGGCAATCTGTTCATAAATGTGTTCAGGCAGGAAGCCCCTGAGCGGTTTTTTTTCTCCAGTTCTCCAGAAATTGATGACTTCCCGGATGAAATCGACCACCCGTGCACTGCTTTCCACATGACTCTGTTTCCGCAGAAAGTGCACGAGGACGTCGGTTCTGTGTGTGGATTCATCCACTTCCGTTGACACTTCGCGCAGCGGACCCTCGGCGCCGATCTCACTGAAATAGACCGGGAAGCCTTTCGCCATCTGTTTGACAAGATGATACACGGGTTTTATGTCACTGTTGAGGAGTTTCGTGATATCTTTCTGGAAAATATCAGTGTCGCTTATGTGCACACCGCCCAGCTTCAGATTGATGATAAGGGCTGAAATGAGCGTTTTTGACCATTTTGGATCATTCTCGATCAGTTCAAGCCAGACGCGGATGTTTCTGAGATGACTGCGGTTAGACTGGACCTGCCATTCGTCCGTAACTCCCTGTATCACGGGATATTGAAACCCGAGCGAGATGATTTTCTGCAAATACCACTCAACGAGACCGCTGACACCCCTGGCGTAGATCTCATTGCCGATCCCCTGAATGCAGAACAGCGAAGTGTCCGGATACATGCGGAGGCTCTGCTTCAGCGCAATGAAGACTCCTGCAAGCGTGATTCTGATCTGTTCCGGCTCCTCGCCCCTAATGATATTCGCCACTGTACGGTTGATCTCCCTGAGGGCATTTTCCTGGATGACGGAGAGGCCCGGGTTTTCCATGACCGTAAGAAGATACGCAAGCTTCAGCTTCAAATCACGGGATGTGTCTCCGGTGATGCGCAGTTTCCCGGCAATATCTTCATAATACCTGACAATCTGCGTATACCCGGGCAGATTCAGAAGTTCTTTCAGCTGCGACGTCTGATCGTCAGATTGCCGGATGTGTGCAAGAAGAACGGTCATTTCCCTGAGGTGCGCATGCGAGACCGGGAAGACCAGATCTTCCAGATCGCGATTCTGTTGTGCACTCAGGGGAGGTTCCGAAAGACCGGGTATCCAGTCCGCAGGATCTGTTTCATTAAGCCAGGAGGAAAACGTCATGGAGAAATACCGCGCGAGTAGATTGTTGAATGTTTCCGTATGCATGGCCGGGGAGTTTTTTCCGAGGATGATCTGCCCGAGTTTCTTGATCTGATGGGGGTTTGACACGAGGAGAAAAAACAGTTTGTCCGGCAGTTGCAGCATTGCGGAAAAGCACCCGTTCAGTATCTCTTCATACCTGCTGAGTTCACTTCCGTCAAGCAGAATTTTCTCGAGATAGAATATAAGGCTCTCTGCTGAAGCCTGATGCACCGAGACATCAGGATTTTCCATCGCTTCCAGAAATACCTCAATGACAGTCCTGATCGCTTCAGCGCCTTTCTCATGATGGTCGTGAGTGTAGAAGTTCTTCAGGGCATATGACCTCATTTCCCTGATGATGAAATTCCAGTCCCCGGTCGCACGGTTCAATGCGTCCAGCAAAGGCTCAAGAGCGGTCAGCAGTCCGGGATACTCCTGTATTACTTCCCTGAGGACTTCATACTTCGGGGATGCGGATTTCTGTATGTCGGGTGTCATTCTTATAACCTTCCGTTTCATTATATAATAGAATGTAATGATTTTACCGTAATCGGAAGCGGGTGATAAAGACAGGCGATATGGCCATGAGGATATGTGAGATATTTACCAGCATACAGGGAGAATCAAGCTATGCGGGCCTGCCCTGCACATTTATCCGGGTGGCAGGCTGCAATCTCCGCTGCACGTATTGCGACACAACGTATGTATATGATGAAGGTGCTGAAGTTTCTCTGCAAGAGATCATGCAGAATGTCAGGGATGCAGGGACGGGTCTTGTGGAGATCACCGGAGGAGAACCGCTCCTTCAGAATGAAATCCACCTGCTTGTCTCAGGACTGCTTGAAGAGGGCTATACACTGCTGATAGAGACAAACGGCTCGCAGAGTATCGCAGGTGTAGATCCGCGGGCGGTAGTGATCCTTGATATAAAAACCCCCGGAAGCGGCATGCATGAAAAGATGGATCTCTCGAATCTTGCTATGATAAAGCCGTCTGCCGAGATAAAGTTTGTTATTACAGGCAGGGAGGATTATCAATGGTCAAAGGACATGATCCGCGCCTACGGATTGTCAGAAAAATGCCATATCCTCATGTCTCCGGCGTATGGAACTCTTCCTCCTTCAGACCTCGCGAGATGGATACTTGAAGACAGGCTCAATGTGCGTCTCAATATCCAGCTGCACAAATATATTTTTGATCCTGAAAGACGGGGCGTGTAATGAATGAAACGCTGCACAGCGGAAGTTCCTGCCGGTGAAGGACAGATTTCTGCACATTCCCGGAAGACTCTCCGGACTGAAGGAACTGGCATATAACCTCTGGTGGAGCTGGCATCCGGCTGCGCGGATGCTTTTCAAAACGATCGACAGGATTGCATGGAAGGAAAGCGGACATAATCCGGTGCAGATGCTGCAGGAACTCCCGGAAGAAACCTTTCAGGCAATAGGGTCAAATGAAGATTTCCTTCGTCAATATGATACGGTATTAGCCAGCTACCGGGAAGATATCATGACAAAGGTCTGCTGGTTTGCCGCCAATCTGAAAGACACCGGATGCCTGCCGATAGCCTACTTCTCTGCGGAATACGGACTCCAGCATTCACTCCCTTTTTATGCAGGAGGGCTGGGGTTTCTCGCTGGAGACCATATCAAGGAGTGCAGTGATCTCGGTGTTCCGATGGTTGCAGTTGGATTCATGTATCCGGAGGGGTATCTCCGTCAGCGGGTGCGGGTGGATGGATGGCAGGAAGAAATTGATGAGAACCTTGACAGGGATTCCGCCCCGATTGAACGTGTCTGCAATGAAAAGGGGGAGCAGATTATTGTGAAGGTGCCTTTTGTGGAACCTCCGGTACAT
Source organism: Nitrospirota bacterium (assembly GCA_040754395.1). Classification (NCBI taxonomy): domain Bacteria; kingdom Pseudomonadati; phylum Nitrospirota; species Nitrospirota bacterium. The sequence continues at coordinate 110,375 of JBFMCL010000008.1, forward strand.
GTCGCCAGCTGGAAGGTAGCGGTTGGCCGCATTTCCCTTTACCTGATGGATACCGATATCGAAATGAACGATCCGTGGAACCGGAAAATCAGTTCCCACCTGTATATCGGGGATATAGAGCAGCGTTTGCGACAGGAAATAGTGCTCGGTATCGGCGGAGTCGCCATGCTCAATGCACTCGGCATCAGGTATTCCGTCCTGCACCTGAATGAGGGACATCCTGCCTTTGCGCTGCTCGAACGTATCAGGGAAAGGATAGAAGGCGGGATGAGCTTTCAGGATGCGGCTGCACAGGTGTGGTCCACAACAATTTTTACCACACATACCCCGGTACCGGCGGGGCATGACGTGTTTCCCTTCCATCTGATGGATAAATATTTCAGCCGCTGCTATCCTTTCCTCGGCCTGAACAGGGATGATTTTCTCCAGATGGGCATTTATCCCGGAGAAAAGGACGCAGGGTTCAACATGACGACATTTGCCCTGCGCATGTCACGGTACAGCAACGGGGTGAGCAGGAAGCACGGTGAATTGGCACGACGGATGTGGAAACCGCTCTGGCCCGGCAGGAATGAAGAAGATATTCCGATCAGCCATATTACAAACGGAATCCATATCCCGACATGGATAGAACCGAAGATGGAGCTGCTTTTCAACAAATATCTCGGACCTGAATGGATCACAGATCATGACAGCCATGCTGTGTGGGAACTGATTGACAGTATTCCGGACGAAGAATTATGGCAGGTGCATTACTGGCTGAAGATAAAACTAATCAACTATATCAGGGAACAGGCCCGAAAGCGATGGATTGAAAACAAAGTGAATCCGGTAAATATCATAACGGGCGGCATTTTGCTTGATCCCATGACGCTGACAATCGGCTTCGCACGGCGTTTTGCCTCATACAAGAGGGCTGATCTTATCTTCAGAAACCCCGGGCGGCTTATGGCGCTCCTGAATAACCGGTGGAAGCCTCTGCAGATAATATTTGCCGGAAAGGCGCATCCCGCGGACGACGAAGGGAAAAGGATATTGCAGCGCATTTACAAGTTTGCACAGGATTCGGACCTTGGAGGAAGAATCGCGTTTGTGGAAAATTACAATGAGCAGCTCGCGCAGTATATGGTTCACGGGGTTGACCTGTGGCTGAATAATCCGTTGCCGCCTCTTGAGGCGTGCGGAACCAGCGGCATGAAGGCCTCCCTGAACGGTGTGCCGCATCTGAGTATTCTCGACGGATGGTGGCTCGAGGGTTTCGACGGAAAAAACGGATGGGCCTTTGAAGGAAAGGGCGATGACAGGGACGCCGAAACGATTTGCGATATCCTTGAAAAAGAGGTTGTCCCTCTCTATTACAGGCTCAATGAGTCGGGAATTCCTGCAGGATGGGTCAGGATCATGAAAAAAGCGATTAAGGGCACCGGGGCTTCTTTCAGTGCGCGCAGGATGGTCAAGGAATACGCGTTGAAATTCTACCATCAGGCATTGCAATCATCCTGACACGTTATCTCATAATCTGATGCTCGCTTCAGGTATCCGGTGCGCACTGTCATTGTTTTTGCAATATCCCTTTCCGTGATTGCCATAAATCATATATCTGCATACTGTTGCAGATTCAGGGAGAAACCGTTGGAATACCGTGAAAAAGTGATATAATCTCACTAATGGATTTTGCAAAAAATTATTTTAAAGAGGAGGGCGTATGATCACAAAAATCCTTGTACCCACTGATGGATCAAAGCCGTCAAGAAAATCTGTAAACTATGCGGTTGAACTTGCCCGTCAGACCGGAGCCTCTCTTATCCTGATTAGCGTGGTGGACAAAAGCGCATTTATTCCGCAGGCGGTGCCCGCCGTTCCGTCTTCACCAAGAATTATGGAGCCCATTGAGAATGTTCTCACACGTGCTGCAGAATCATATGTTGCGGATGCGGAAAAGATATGCAAAAAGCATCAGGTGCCGGTGAAATCAGTAATAAGATCCGGACATCCTGTGGAGCAGATCATTCAGGAGGCGGTGAAATCAAAAGCGGATCTGATCGTGGTGGGCTCTCACGGGAAAAGTGCACTGAAAGCAGCGGTGCTCGGCAGCGTTGCCTTCGGAATCATTAGCAAGGAGACGAAGATACCTGTGCTGGTAGTAAGAAAGTAGCCATTTGTACTATACTACCAGCTATGAATTTATTCTTTGAAGGAGGATGTGGTGGTCAAGATTTATTACGATAAAGATGCAGATAAGAAGGTGCTCAAGGGGAAAAAAATCGCGGTCATTGGGTACGGAAGCCAGGGGCACGCACATGCCAATAACCTCAGGGAGAGCGGGCTGGATGTCATTATCGGGGTGAAGAAAGGCGGTGCAGGCTGGGAAAAGGCTGAAAAAGCAGGGTTTAAGGTCTATATCCCTGCAGATGCGGCAAAAAAAGCAGACATCATCATGATGCTCGTACCTGATGAATATATGGCGGAAATTTATAAGGCAGAGATAGCTCCTCACATAAAAAAGGGTGCGTACCTCGGGTTTGCGCACGGCTTTAACATCCATTTCGGACAGATCGTGCCGCCCGCGTCGGTAAACATATTCATGGTTGCCCCCAAGGGACCGGGGCACCTTGTGAGGTCTGAGTACCTGAAGGGAAGCGGAGTACCGTGCCTGATAGCAATTCAGCAGGACCCTTCAAAAGATACAAAGAAAACGGCTCTTGCCTATGCATCCGGAATAGGAGGGGGCAGGGCCGGTGTGATTGAGACAACGTTCCGCGAAGAAACAGAAACGGATCTGTTCGGCGAGCAGGTGGTGCTCTGCGGAGGCCTGACGTCTCTCATCCTGAACGGATATGAAATACTGGTTGAGGCTGGGTATTCTCCTGAAATGGCATACTTCGAATGCCTTCATGAAGTGAAGCTCATCGTAGACCTTATTTACGAAGGCGGCATCTCGAACATGAGGTATTCCATCAGCAATACCGCGCAATTCGGCGACCTCACAAGGGGGCCCAGAATTGTGAACGAGGACACAAAAAAAGAGATGAAAAAAATCCTGAACGAGATCCAGTCCGGCGAATTTGCGAGGGAATGGATTCTCGAATGCAGGGCAAACAAGCCGGTCTTTAATGCCCTTACAAAAAAGGGCGAAGCGCATCCGATCGAAGATGTGGGCGGAAAGCTGAGGGCCATGATGCCATGGCTGAAAAAAGGAAAACTCGTGGATAAATCGAAGGCGTGATCAGGTTTGCCCCAGAAGGCTACCCGTTTATTCTGGGCTCGTTCCTTCTCGCGGTCATAGCCTCGGTTTTTCTTATATGGGCATTGCGGACCGGAAGTCACGGAATCACCTTTTATTCTACCTTGTCTGCGTTCTGCATATTCTTCCTTGGCACCTTTTTTATGGCCTATTTTTTCCGTGATCCTGAAAGAGCGATACCTCAGGGAAAAAGTGTCTTCGTCTCTCCTGCGGACGGAAAGGTGATACTGATCAGGGAAGTGTTTGAGCCGGAATATCTGCATGCAGAGGCGAAAGAAATAAGCATATTCATGTCTCCCCTCGATGTGCATGTCAACCGCGCTCCCTGTGACGGCAGGGTCATTGCGGTCAGATACTCGCCCGGAAAATATATGGCAGCCTACAGGGATGAGGCTTCGCTGCAGAACGAAAATATCGTTATGCATCTTGCGGGAGATGACGGGCAGGTACTGGTCAGGCAGGTTGCCGGTTTTGTGGCAAGGAGGGCGGTCTGCAGGGCAAAAGAAGGCGATCTGCTGGCTCGAGGGGAGAGGTATGGCATCATAAAGTTCAGTTCACGGCTCGATGTGTATCTCCCGAAAGACGTTGTATTAAAGGTGAAAACCGGGGACAGGGTAAAAGCAGGGGAATCTGTTATCGCAGTGAAGAACTAAGGAGGAAAAGACATGAGTGAAGGGCCGGAAGGGGCCATTTTACAGAGGGACAAAAAGACCTATGCAATCGTTCCGAGGATTCCGATGGGTGTCCTGACACCTGAAATCCTCGAAACCCTCGCGAGCGTTGCGCGCAAATACAATGTCCGCATTATCAAGATAACCTCTGGTCAGCGTATCGCGCTTGTAGGGTTCAGTCCCGATGACGTGGAAAAGGCATGGAAAGACCTTGGGATGGAGGTCGGTCCCGCCGAAGGGTTATGTGTGCATTATGTTCAGGCATGCCCCGGGACCGAAACCTGCAAGTTCGGAAGGGGCGATTCCCTTGGACTGGCAGCAAAGATCGAGCAGATGTATGTCGGCAAGAATGACCTTATCCCGGCAAAAACAAAATTCGGCATTTCCGGATGCATGCTGAACTGTGCCGAAAGCTACCTGAGGGATCTGGGGGCATTCTGCGCTCCAGACGGATGGACTGTGGTGGTCGGCGGCAATTCAGGCGGGAGACCGCGTATCGGCGACGTAATTGCAAAAAAACTGACTGAGGAGCAGGTGATAGAACTCTTCAGCAGGTGTCTTGACTATTACGCAAAGAACGCGAAATCAAGAGAGCGGATGCCGAGGTTCATCGACCGGGAGGGGATAGAGGAATTCAAGAAAGCGGTTCTGTAGACGGAAGGGATGAGGATATCACCCCTTGTGCGGGATGGCTGTTCTCTTCTCCGCGATACTGAAGTTCTTTTTGCCCTTGTGTGTGCCCCTGGCATAGGTCTTTGACTTTTTCTTTGCGAGCATCTTCGATTTCCCTTTTTTCTTTGCTGTCAGCACACTCTTTTTGTGCGTTCCTTTTTTCTGCGCAAGAACCTTCCTGTCTTTGCCTGACTTCGCACTCGCGGATTTGACCTTCTGTTTCTTTTTCCGGGGAGATTTTCTGATATCGTCTTTGTCTTCATGTGTCCTTGAGACATAGATCACAGGCAACTCCATGTTTTCAAGCACACTGAACCCTTTGGCAATAAGCGCTTCAGTTTCCCTCCAGAGAGTATCCCTGCTTGCGCTTCCGAGGACGGCTACAATCAGCGTTTCACTGTTGCGCTCAACTGCACAGACGAAACAGTGCAATGCCTTTCGTGTATACCCCGTTTTGCCTCCGAGTATATCTTCCCCGGACCAGAGAAGCCTGTTGGTATTGCGGAAGGAAAAAGAATCGCCGTCTTCTGTCGAAATCGTTGCAAATCGTGTATTGATAATCTTCTTCAGTTTGTGATGACGGAGCGCATATTGCATGATCTTCGCAAGGTCATACGCGGTTGTCTGCTGTCCTTCTCCGGGAAGGCCGCTCGAATTGACAAATCTCGTGTCGAATGCGCCCAGGGATACAGCCTTTCTGTTCATGAGTGCTGCAAATCTCTCCTCTGAACCGGAAACCGCCTCGGCAAGGGCGACCGCTGCATCGTTCGCGGAATATACCAGCGCGGCATACAGGAGGTGCTCAACAGTGATCTGCTCCCCCTCTCTGAACCCAGCCTTATGAGGAGGGACAGACGAGGCATTTCTGCTGATGGTTACCACATCTGACAGGTCTGTATTCTCCAGGGTTATGATCGCGGTCATCAGTTTCGTGGTGCTGGCTGGGGGGCTCTGAAGATCAGGGTTCTTGGCGTACAGTATTTCACCGGTCGATGAGTTCATCACCACGACCGAACGTGACAGGATATCATACGCAAACGAGGGAACTGACAGAAGGCAGAAACCAATGCAGAATAAAATGAAGAGATACCCGCTATGACGGAATCGAAAAAATGTTTTCATAATTGTCTGACCTTGCGATACTGACATGAAAAATGAATGCATATTCCGTGCCTGTAATAACGTGTTACTGCATCATCGCATGAAGCATCAATCCATGAAGGAAGAATGATAGTTGCCATGGAAGGTCATGGACAGGAAAGCAGTTGAAAACACATGATTTCCCGTCATGGAGGAGTGTTCTCAGGAGCAGAAATTGAAGATTTCAATACATAGCATTGAGGCTGTTCGAAGCGATGGGCACAGCGCAATTTTTCCCTGAAACTGACACACTGTGTCGGTATGTCAGTACACAGAGGGGCTGAATGCCCGGTTCTGCCGGGGCTGTGTAGCTAAACAAATGCCTCTTTCATTTCCGGTTTTTTCGGATTCATATGCCGTTTATTGGCTTGCAGGATCTTTTTCCGCAGCCTGATGGATTCAGGGGTAACCTCGATGAGTTCGTCCTCCTTAATGAAATCTATCGCCTGCTCAAGGCTGAGAATCCGTGCGGGAATCAGCTGCAGCGCCTCATCCGCGTTTGCAGCACGCATATTCGTGAGCTTCTTTTCCTTTATCACGTTCACATCAAGGTCATTCTCCCGCGAATTCTCGCCGATGATCATTCCCTCATATACGGGCGTGTTCTCCTTAATAAACAGCACACCCCTTGGCTGAAGGTGATAGAGCGCATAGGAAGTGGAATGCCCCTGCCTGTCGGCCACAAGCGCGCCGGTCTGCCTTTTCGTGATCGGGCCCTGCCATGGCTCATAGCCATCGAAGAGATGATTGAGAAGTCCTGTGCCTCTCGTGTCAGTAAGGAACTGAGACCTGAAACCGATGAGTCCCCGTGAGGGTATCCTGAATTCGAGTCTTGCCCTGCCGTAACCGTTGTTCAGTATCTTCTGCATGATGCCTTTTCTCATTCCCACCTTCTGGGTGACGACACCGATATATTCCTCGGGCACATCGATCACCAGCAATTCCACAGGTTCATGAATCACACCATCAACAGTCTTCGTGATGCTCTCGGGCATGGAGACCGACATCTCGTACCCCTCCCTCCTCATCATCTCAATCAGAATGGCAAGCTGGAGTTCACCCCGTCCCATGACTTTGAAGGAATCCATATTGTCGAAGTCAATGCTGATCGATACGTTATGGAGAAGCTCCTTTTCCAGTCTTTCCCGCAGCTGCCTTGATGTCACATATCTGCCGTCCCGTCCCGAAAAGGGAGAGGTATTAGCGGAAAAGACCATAGAAATGGTGGGTCTGTCCACCTGTATTCTGGGAAGCGGCTTTGGAGTTTCCACGTCAGTGACAGTATCTCCTATGTTGATTCCCTCGATGCCGGCAAGGGCGATGATTTCCCCGGCGGATACCTTCTTTGCCTCAATCCTCTCAAGTCCCTGGAAAGTGAAGAGGGATGAAATCTTTGTCCTTGACAGTTCGTTTTCTTCCTTTATCAACGAGACATGATCACCTGCGTGTACCGTGCCTGAAAACACGCGGCCTATGGCAAGCCTGCCTATGTAATCGTCGTAGTCGATGTTGGTCACGAGGATCTGAAGAACATCATCCCTGCTGCCGGAAGGTGGAGGAATGGTATCGACGATCGTATCGAAGAGCGGCTTGAGATCTTCGGAACTGTCATCCATGGAACGTTTCGCAATGCCCAGTTTCGCATTTGTATAAAGTACGGGAAATTCGAGCTGCGTTTCGGTTGCGTCAAGGTCGATGAACAGGTCGTAGACCTCATTCAGGACAGCCTGAATACGTGCGTCAGACCGGTCAATTTTATTAATTACAAGGATTGGCGGGAGGTTGAGTTCGAGGGCTTTTTTCAGGACAAACCTTGTCTGCGGCAGAGGCCCCTCTGACGCATCAACCAGCAGCAATACACCGTCAACCATCTTGAGGGTCCTCTCGACTTCGCCGCCAAAATCTGCATGCCCTGGGGTGTCCACGATATTGATCTTGACACCGTGGTAACTGACCGCGGTATTCTTGGCCATGATCGTGATTCCGCGCTCCCGCTCAAGGTCGATGTTGTCCATAATGCGCTCCTGTACCTTTTCGTTGGAGCGGAAAATACCGGCCTGTTTCATCATTCCGTCAACAAGCGTCGTCTTGCCATGATCGACATGGGCAATGATAGCGATATTCCTTAAATCAGTACTGTTCATCACACAACACTCCTTTGTCCTGCCTTTTTTAATCTGCCTTTGGAGAATCATAAGAACTCCCTCAGCATCTCAAGAGAGATGAAGAGTATCGGCAATATCTCTGGTGGTACAGAGCAATAGGCAACTTGATATTTTAAATCAGGCAGAAAAAAAAAGATAGACCGTTGTTTGATTCATTCCAGTCGTTGTGCAAATCTGCCGGAGTGCCGCAATGAGTATAACACCGAATGCATTGACAGGTGGTGCAATGATATTCTTCTGATGATCACTGACACACATGATTCCGGAAGGGCGGTCTTTGAAAAACGGGAATAAAAATGGCTAACTTTCTGAAAACAGGAGGGAAAAAAGGTGCCTTAATTTTAGGCAATATGGAGAAACGCACGAATGATCAAGTGTATCCGGAACATGAAGTGCGGGTTATTAACATTCCCTGTTAATAAATCGGAATGACAGGAACCATTCGGCGTATCACCATGCTTTTTTGAAGTTTTTGTTTTTGCCAAATCCACCTGTTTTTCCGTGGAAGTCCGCCCTCGGATGGCGGGGTGTTGCTTCAGATACCGAAAGGGGCTTTCCAAGAAAAATCCTGCCGTTCAGTTCTGAAATCGCTTCCTTCGCCTCATGTGCATCCGCCATTTCGACAAAGCCGAATCCTTTGGAGGATTTTATTTTTACCGAGATCACCTCTCCGTAATCCGAGAAAATATCCCTTATATCCTGCTCCGTTGCATTCGAAATGTTCGCGACATAAATCTTTTTTTCCATTTCTGTGCTCCTTTTTGAACCTGAAATAACCACACTGAGGATTTTCTACGCTAACAAAACTGCAGATTGTTGTCAAATCTCACACGAGAAGGTATGTCTGCAGAGCGTATTCAGAACGAAACGAGAAATCTCTTTCCCGGCTTACTCTGGCGCTGCCTCGCGACTTCAGTCGGAATGACCGTGCGTATCGCGGGATATGGGTAATCATTAGAAACTGAATTTGCTACAATATGAGGAAAGTTTTGCATGCAACCGTTCTCTATATTCATGCACGGTGAACGCAACAGAGCTTGTTGCAGAGTTTATGAATAAATACATATTTCAACACCCGATATTTTCTGAAAGAGAGGAAAAAACAATGAAAATGTTGACGTTGCTTTTCGCAGTGACCTTTGCGTTGTTTTCTTTCGTACACGCTGTACAGGCAGGTCAGGAATCTGAGGTCGGAGAAAACGTGGGGGAAAGTCTGGTGAGACAACTGTGGGTTGATATGAAAACAAACAATATGGAGTCGATAGAAAAGAAAATGGGAGCGGGGTTTCAGTCAATTCATCAGGACGGCGCGCGTAACCGGGAGCAGGAATTGTCTCTTATTAGGGAACTGAACCTCGGGGAGTATATACTGAGCGAGTTCAAGGTAACTCAGAACGGGGAAGTTGTTATCGCAACATATTCTGTCTCCGTTGAGGAGACAATCGAAGGAAAACGCCTGTCAAAGAAACCTGCGCCAAGGCTCAGCGTCTTTTTGAAGACCGAAAGCGGGTGGCAATGGATAGCCCATGCAAATCTTAAAGCCCTGGAACAGTAAAAAAATGCGCTGTGAGGCGCGTGGTTTCATGGAGGAGCCGTGAAGAAAAAGCGGAAAACCGGTCACACTGAGAGCACTATCTACCTCTGCTCTCCCGTCAATGCGCTTGTTGAAGGCATCTATGAGGAAAACGTCAGGCTTGCCGAAGTCCTCAAGCATGGGGATTTTGGCCTTGGTACGTTTGATGATCTCGATGGGGAAATGGTTATACTTGACGGAAATATTTACCAGATTTTTTCTGATGGGCGTGTCGCAAGAGTTGACAAAAAAGCGTTTACCCCTTTTGCTGCGGTCACTTTTTATAACCCTTCACGCAATGGCGAGATTACGCGCGAATTGCCCTATGATGAATTCATGCAATGGATCAATGCGCTCTTCGTCTCGCCCAATCTGTTTTATGCAGTGAGGATCGAGGGAGAGTTCGCACATATCAGGGCGCGGTCGGTGCCAAAACAGGCGAATTATCATCCCTTTGTCGAAGTGTCTCATGAGCAGGTTGTCTTTGACTTCAGGAATATCGAAGGCACCCTGGCAGGGTTTTATACCCCTGCGTTTCTGTCATCGCTGAGTGTTCCCGGCTTACATCTGCACTTCCTTTCTTCGGACTTTCAGCATGGCGGTCACGTGCTCGAATGTGTCCCGCGCAAAGCACATGCTGGCATTCAGCTGATTCACAAGCTTGAACTCTCCTTGCCAATGACAAAAGACTATTTGTCATTGGATTTTCACAGAAATGTCGATCAGGATCTGAACAAGATTGAGAAGTGAAATCGTTCTATGAGTCTGCAGAATGCAAGAAGAGGTCTTCATGAACCGATAGTATTTCAAGTGTATAAAAGAGACCCCTATATTTTCCTCATCGGGAAAGCCGTTTGGTTAAATTAAGGATCAGGGGCACACGTCAAACATCTCATGTTTATTATTTTGACAACCTAAAAACTTCTTGCTATTATCGAGAAACTGGTTGATAACTTGTTTCCTCCCTCGTTTCACTCGGGAGGGAACCAGGCAGTCAAGACGGATACGCTCTAACGGGTGGCCGCTTATAGACACATTATACGAGAACATCAATGAAAATAATCGGCTCAAGTATATTTTTGATAGTTTTACCTTTCATAGTAATAATTGTATCCCTTCGTTTTGGATAAATATAAGGCTGTAAAGAAAGAGATGAAAGAAAAATTACAACAGGAAAATGAGCAAGTCACATCTTGCAACAGGACACATGATATTCTTGTTGATTTTAAAAAGAAAGCACAAAAAGCTGTTGAAGAAGATATGGGTATAGAAGACTGAAAACAAGGTCATAAAGAAATAATAGAGGAGCTTAAGACAAAGGACATTCCCGCGCAGGTTATGTCAAGCGTTGGGTCAATATAAGAGGATAATAAAATAAGAAAATGAATGTATTTCTTGACACAAATATTCTTCTAGATATGTATCAATTGTCAGGCCCGGACCTCGATGAACTGAAAAAACTAATAAAGCTGGCTGAAAACAGAAAGATAAAGATTTATATCACAACACAGATCGAAGATGAATTTTGGCGAAATCGTGAAGGAGTTCTCAATGAATCTATAAAGCACTTCAAAGAAACAAAAGTCATTACGAAAATACCAAACATTGTTCGATCTTACAGTGAAAAAGCGAATGATTTAAGACAGGCGGCTGACAGAGTCAATGAACTCGTTAAAGAGATTACGGGAGTCATGTCAATAGGTGTGTAAAAAGCATTTAGGCGGCCATCCTTTCAAGCACCTTGGTTTCCTGCTTCAATACACCATCGACAAAAGTCCTTCCTTTATAAACATCAGCCAATAACCAGTATC